>JAFGSY010000035.1 GCA_016934315.1 Candidatus Anaeroferrophillus wilburensis
TTATTCTATATAGGCGTTTTATAAAAGCTTTGCCATCTAACCAAAAGAGAAGGGGGATAGTATGGGTAAGTATGACGAGCTGTTTCGGCAATCGATTGAATCTCCGGATGAGTACTGGGCTGCCGCCGCGGAGGATGTGAAGTGGGTGAAAAAGTGGGACAAGGTGCTTGATGATTATGGTAAACCTTATTTTTATCGTTGGTTTACCGGCGGTGAGCTGAATACCTGCTATAATGCCATTGACTACCATGTGGAAACCGGCCGGGGCGAGCAGGTGGCGATTATCTATGATAGTCCGCAAACCAATACCGTCAAAAAATTTACCTATAAAGAGCTGCAGGATCTGGTGGCCCGTTTTGCCGGAGCTCTCACCGCCCAGGGACTGGGTAAGGGCGATACGGCTATCATCTACATGCCGATGATTCCCGAAACAGTGATTGCCATGCTGGCCTGCGCCCGGATCGGGGCGGTGCATTCCGTCGTCTTCGGTGGTTTTGCTCCCAATGAGCTGGCGATCCGGATTAATGATGCCAAGCCGAAACTGATACTCTCCGCTTCCTGCGGTCTGGAAGGGGCCACCAAAGTCATTCCTTACAAGCCGCTGCTGGACAAGGCCATTGAGCTGGCCGAAGCGAAACCGGAAAAATGCATTATATTCCAGCGGCCCCAGGTGCAGTCTGAGCTGATCTCCGGGCGCGATCTGGACTGGAACGAAGTGGTTGCTGCTGCCAAGCCGGTTGGCTGTACCACCGTGGCGGCGACCGATCCTCTCTACATCCTTTATACCTCCGGGACCACCGGGATTCCCAAAGGGGTGGTGCGCGACAACGGCGGCCATGTGGTGGCCCTGAAGCAGAGTATGCGCCAAGTCTACAACGTCGAACCCGGCGATGTCTACTGGGCGGCGTCTGACGTCGGCTGGGTTGTTGGACACTCTTATATTGTCTATGCCCCCCTGTTCCTGGGTTGTACGACGATTCTTTATGAAGGAAAACCGATCGGTACTCCCGATGCCGGCGCGTTCTGGCGGGTGATTTCCGAGCATCAGGTCAAAGTACTCTTTACCGCCCCCACCGCCTTTCGGGCGATCAAAAAGGAAGATCCCAACGGCGAACTGCTGAAAAAATATGATCTTTCCTGCTTCAAGTATCTCTTCCTCGCTGGCGAGCGTTTGGATCCCGACACCTATCACTGGGCATCCGACCTGCTGGGAATTCCGGTGATCGACCACTGGTGGCAGACGGAGACCGGCTGGGCGATTGCCGGCAACTGTCTGGGCATTGAGCAGTTTCCCATCAAGCCCGGCTCGCCGACGAAACGGGTGCCAGGTTTTAACGTCCAGATTGTTGATGCTGACGGTAAGGAACTGGGGCCCAATACCGAGGGAATTGTTACCATCAAGCTGCCGCTGCCGCCCGGCTGCCTGCCAACCCTCTGGCAGCAGGATGAGCGCTTCAAGGAATCCTATGTCAGCATGTATCCCGGTTACTACTTCACCGGTGATGGCGGCTACATCGATGAAGATGGCTACGTCTATATCATGGGCCGGGTCGATGATGTCATCAATGTTGCCGGGCACCGTTTGTCAACCGGCGGCATGGAGGAGATTGTTGCCACCCATCCGGATGTCGCTGAGTGCGCGGTACTTGGAGTACAGGATGACCTGAAGGGCCAGGTGCCCCTTGGCTTCTTTGTTCTCAAAGCCGGGGTGACCAAAGATCCGGATATGATAGCCAAGGAGCTGGTGCAGATGGTTCGTGATCAGATTGGCGCGGTGGCCTGCTTCCGCCAGGCGACGGTGGTACCGCGGCTGCCGAAAACCCGTTCCGGCAAAATTCTTCGGGGAACCATGCGCAAGATTGCAGACAACGAGGATTTCCGGATGCCGTCAACCATCGATGATCCAACCGTCCTCGATGAAATTGCCGTAGCAGTCCAGCCGCTTGGCTATGGTAAGGCGAAAAAATGAGAAAATGAAAAGGGACGTTGTTGAGTTATGGTTTTGTTGCGGCGACGGTTGCTCACGCCGCGACAGGGTAAGGTCATAACCTGATCCATTGTTAAAAACGCCGGGGTTTTCCCCGGCGTTTTTTTTGGCTATTTTATTTCCTGGTCAGCAGGAGGCCCTGGTATTCGGCCACGTGGTCGTAAAATTCCAGGAGAATTTCCTGGGCTTCGGAGGTGGGTCGGCCGGTGGTCAGGAGATAATTTATTTCGTCATCAAAGCGAACCTCAAGCATCTCCATCAGGTGGAAACGCTGGATCTGAAATCCGGCGATCCTGGCAACGGCGTCCAGGTGATCAAAACGGATCGTGTATTCATCATGATCCTTAAGTCGGATCTGCCGGGGGTTTTTATCCTGCCGGTCATAGGTTTGCAACTGGACGGAAAAGGGATAGGGAAGTTCTGTATCCGCCCCATGTTCGGTAATGAATGCGCGTTGAATGCCAGTCTTTCCCAGCTGCTCGACGAAAGCGAGGGCACCGAGATTCAGGTTGAAGCGTGCCGGCAGGTCATCAATTGCCAGGTTGTAAGTGGTGATCAGGCGGCCGACTTCGGCAAGCAGGGCCTCGCCCTCCAGGGTTGCCAGGGTCTCCGGGGGTGCGGCTGCACAAGTGCTGCCATGGGTCAGATGGGGTGCCAGCTCCTGCCGGTCAATATTGGTTGCGGTGGGAAAATCGCCGATGATCTCGTTGGCAATCAGCAGATCGACCGGCCGCCTGACCGTTGGCAGAAAGGCAAAGATATCCTGGCAGATGAAGTCTGCCACCTGATGGCGTAAAGTCTTTTGCTGCTGTTGCAAAAGAAAGTGTGAAATATCAACCATGGTCAGCCGCCGCGGACTGACAACCTGCAGCAGGCCGGCCATCAGGGAGCCGTAGCCGCCGCCCACTTCAATAATCTCATCGGCCTGCTCAGCAAGATCGGTATGCTTGCTGATAAAGGATGCGACGCGAGAACCATAGGCCGCCGGCTTTTCCAGAGCCCTGGCATAGGCTGAATCCGCCGTGGCCAGACTTTGGCAGATGGTTAACTCCCACAGGAGGCTGGGATTTTCGGAGCAGTAGAATGCTTCAGTCCGGTTGATTTGTGCCATAATCAGCCACGCAGCTGGCGGCCGCCGATCAGGTGGTAATGGACATGGAAGACCACCTGTCCCCCCTCCTTATTGGTATTGACCAGGGTTCGGTAGCCGCTTTCGGCAACGTCGAACTGCCGGGCTAGCATTTTGACTGCTTTATGCACCTCACCGACAATCTCCATCTCCTCATCAGGAATATCATTCAAGGTGGGATAATGTTTTTTAGGTACAATCAGCAGATGGATCGGGGCTTTTGGATTGATGTCCTTGAAAGCCAGCAGATGCTCGTTTTCATAAACGATATCAGCGGGAATGGTACGGGCGATAATGTTGCAGAACAGGCAGTCACTCATGTTTTCCTCCTTCGAGACAATCTTATCCAGCATGACCGATTAGCTTATTTCGGGTTGTGATAGGCGAAAATAGTGCTGCCGGCCGGCACCCCCAGATCTTCGGCCACCACCTGGCATTTGCACTGCAGCAGAAAAAAGAGGGACCGATCACAGTGGTTCAGGGATTCATAGTTTCCCTGTCCTTTGGCGATCACCAGTGAAGCAGCAGCAAACCAGTCCGCCATCTCTGAATTCATCTCTTCCAGCAGCAGGGCCGGCGCATGACTGCCGCTGGAGATCACCCGGGCCACCTCGGACATCCCCACCTGACGGGCATCATCCAGGGTGACATCATTGATGATCGGGGATTCCCGGACGGCAAAAACAATCTTAAGATGGGGGTGCAGTTCCTTCATGATGGTGATGAAAATCTTGTCGGCAACAATTTCCCCTGCATTGTCACCAATGTAGAGCAGTGTCGAGGTTGCTGCCAGCTGTTTTTGGAACAGGGAGAAATCATCGCGGGCAAAGGTGTTGCTCTGCTGGCAGGAAAGTTCTTTGGCGGCTTGGAAACCATCATGGCGAACGCCGAAATCGATGAGATTGCCGTTGATGGCCAGGGCGGCGGCGCTGCGCAGCCGGTCGGGAGCATGGTTAATCTGCTGCATGAGCGCAGGCAGCGCCAGCAGGGCTTCGCGGTTTGACTGGTATTTCAGTTCCCGATAGGGATCGGCGACCCCGGTTTCCCGGGCAATGATGCCGTAGACGGTTTGGGAGATCTCCGGTGGCGTCAGTTCCAGCGGCAGCGACGGCAAGGCGGCCATTACCAGACCCATAATGCGCTTCTGCTCGGCTTCATCACCGGTTGTCAGGCGTAGCGTTGCCAGGGTCTGGCGTAAAAAACAAGGATAGCAGTCAAGATAGGTACGCATATGAATGAACGGTGTACGGTATACGGTTGACGATGCAAGGTTAAAGGTTCAAGGTACAAGGCTCAAGGGTGGACGGTAGACGGTGAACGGTTTGTGTCGCAGGGTGGCAAGCAGCAGAGGGCGATAACAAATTTCCATACACCTTACACTTTTTGTGCCTATCGCCTATCGCCTTTTACCTTTTACCGTATACCTTACACCGTTATTTAAACACGGCACCGGTGTTGGCTGAAGTTACCAGCCGGGCATAGCGGGCCATGTAGCCGGTGGTAATCTTGGATGGCAGCGGTTGCCAGTTTGATCGCCGCTCGGCCAGCACATCATCCGCCACCTTCAGGGTCAAGGTTTTTCGGGGGATATCGATGGCGATCAGATCACCCTCCTCCACCAGGCCGATGGTGCCGCCTTCGGCGGCCTCGGGGGAGATGTGGCCAATGGCCGCCCCGCGGGTGCCGCCGGAAAATCTGCCGTCGGTCAGCAGGGCCACGTCCCGGTCCAGACCGACGCCGGCAATCGCTGCGGTGGGCGATAGCATTTCCCGCATTCCCGGTCCTCCCTTCGGCCCTTCATAGCGGATAACCACCACATCGCCGGGGTTGATATCGCGATCCATAATGGCGGCAAAAGCATCCTCTTCCGAGTTGAAAACCCGGGCCGGTCCCTCATGGACCAGCATTTCCGAAGCTACTGCCGATTGCTTGACTACTGCTCCGTCCGGGGCCAGGTTGCCATGCAGGACAGCCAGACCACCAGTGGGATGGTAGGGGTGTGCCAAGGGGCGGATGACATGCTGATCGCGTACTGCCGCCTTTTGCAGATTCTCCTCGACGGTTTTTCCGGTGGCGGTCAGGCAATCAGTATGCAGCAGGCCGGCGGCGGCCAGTTCCTTCATAATTCCCGGGATACCGCCGGCCGCGTGCAGATCCTCAATGTGGTGCGGGCCTCCCGGTGACATGTTGCACAGGTGGGGAACCCGTTCGCCGATATCGTTAAAGTGGTTCAGGGGCAGGGGCAGGCCCGCCTCATGGGCGATCGCCGGCAGGTGGAGCGAGGTGTTGGTGGAGCCGCCGAAAGCCATGTCAACGGCGATCGCATTGGCAAAGGCTTTGGCCGTCAGCAGTCGGCGGAAGGTTATGCCCTGTTCCACCAGAGCGAGAATCTGCCAGCCGGTTTCCTTGGCCAGCCGGATGCGGGCCGCTTCCACCGCCGGAATGGTGCCATTGCCTGGCAGGGCAATGCCCAAGGCTTCGGTGAGGCAGTTCATTGAGTTGGCGGTAAACATCCCGCTGCAGGAGCCGGCTCCGGGGCAGGCGGTATTTTCCAATTCGGCCAGCTGTTCGGCAGAGATCTCCCCGACCTTGAATTTTCCCATTCCTTCGAAGACGGTGATCAGATCAACGGTCTGCTGATGGCAGGAACCGGCCAGCATGGCGCCGCCGCTGATGACAATGGCCGGAATATCAAGGCGGGCGGCTGCCATGATCATTCCTGGGACGATTTTATCGCAGTTGGGGATGAGGACCAAGCCGTCAAAAGGGTAGGCGGTGGCCATCAGTTCGACGGAATCGGCAATCAGCTCCCGCGACCCGAGGGAATATTTCATCCCCTGGTGCCCCATGGCGATGCCGTCGCAGACGCCGATGGTGGGAAACTCCATCGGCGTGCCGCCGGCCATCCGAATGCCAGCTTTGACCGCTTCGCTGATGCGGTCAAGATGAATGTGGCCGGGAATGACTTCGTTGGCGGCATTGGCAACGCCGATCAACGGCCGCTGCAGCTCTTCATCGGTATAACCCATCGCCTTGAAGAGGGAACGATGGGGGGCCCGTTCAAAACCTTTTTTCATCATGTCGGAACGCATATTTTTCTCCTATGCTGCCAAGGAGCGAACTGCTTCCAGAAGGGGTGTAGTGCTACTCAGCCAGAGGGACAGCCACACAGCCGGCCGGCATCGGGGTGATGGAATCCCGAAGATGGGCAAATGCCCCGTCCTGGCCGAAAAAGTCGGTAACCACCGCTTCACCAACTGGTGGGCCGAGGGCAAAGCCGAGCAGCGAGCCATCTACCGGATCAACAACCTTTGCTGCCGCCTGGCGCAGCACCAGGGGCAGTCCGCTGACCATGCCGCTTTTAAGACCGGCGGCCAACAGGATGGTTCCCTGATCATCACCGGGGTTGATCGTACACCACCATGGCGACGTCATAACCAGCTGGATGAGCGGTATCGGCTGCCGGGGGACAAAGGTCCGGGGGCGTCGAGGGTCCGCGGGATCATGAAACGGGAAAGAAGCGATCGGGGAAGCCGACTGGGCGTCAAGAATGGTCACCAGATAGTGTGCATATGGAGATCCGGCGGTTTCCGTGAGCAGAAAAATCAACTGGGCGAGCGGCAGGTTGTCAGCCAGTTGCAGCCAATCTTTCGTCTGGCCAACAAGATCATCCACGGTGTTGGTCTGCCAACTGTCAGGTCTGGGTGGAATCAGATCGGCCGGCAACAGGTTCAACGGCAGTTCCCGTTCCAGTTCAAGGGTCAGTTGGCTGACGATATGCGGCCGGAGGATGGCTGCCCGGCTGGGGAAGAATATTCCCCGGCGGCGTAAAACCGGCGGCATGCGTTCCTCTTTTTCAACCAGCGGCTCTTCGCTCAAGGCGCCACCGACCTGCTGCATCTCCCGGGGATAGTCAGGGATCGCCTGGTTTGCCGGCGGCACTGCGGTCATATCAGTGCCGACAGCTGGTTCAACCGGGGCTGTTTCAAGGGGTTGCAGCAGGGCACTGCGGTAGGGCTGGAAGTTTCCCCGACGAAAAACATCCAAGGGGATCCAGGTGCCGGAAGAAGGACTGCTCTCCGGGCTGTCATTGCCGGAGGTCACCACTTTGACATAAACGATGCCTTTTACTTCCATGGTTTCCAGCGGTTCCTCTCCAGCCGCCGGCTGAAAGCTGTCAATCTCCCGGTGGGGCATGAAGGGGATGCGGGTGCAGGCTGAAAAGAGGAGCATGCTGCCAACCAGCAGCAACATGATGAGCGCCAAACCGGGCAGATAGCGATGGTAGGGAGAAGAATTCATAAGCTCCATAAACAAAAGCAGAGTATCAGCGTTGGAATACCCTGCTTTTGCGGCCTGTCTGTTTATTCATGGGGAAACAATGTTGATGGCTTTGTAACAACCCAACTACGGTGCCATCCCGTTTTTGCGGCACAGTGCCGGTTTGTTATGAGTTCATCACTGCTTCCCATGAAAGAATTTGTTGGATGTTTATTCCACAGCTTTGACCATATCAGCTACCGCAAAACCTTTGCCGGAGACGGTTTCGCAGATGGCCCCGTCCATGCCGAAGAAGTCTGCAACCTTGACGATGCCCTTCATTGCCCCCTGGGCTTTGCCCAGCGACATTTTGGTGGCCGGATCCATTACATCGCTGCCTTCGGCGTACACCCGCAACTTCTGCCCCATCTGCAAGCCGCTGAGCCGGCCGGCATTGAGAAATATTCTGCCTTGGTCCACCTTGACGACACGGGAATACCAGTCGATCAGGCTGATGTTGCGGGCCAAATCGCTGACCACCTGATCGATATCGGGCGTCGAAGTGAAGCTGTTGCCCTGAATGGCGTAGGTCTTGAGGGCGTAGCCGGAAGATACGTCAATAATTTCGAGATCCAGCTGGTAATTTCCCTCGCCGCCGGCTTGGGGGGGTGCCATATACTGGACCTGTTCAAAAGCAACCACATGGGCGCCCATCTCCCGCCCGAGTTTGGCCAGTTTGGTTTTGATGTCCATGGGGTCGGCAAACAGCTGGTTGCTGCCGGCATAGGAGCTGACCGCTTCTTTGGGCAGCAGCTGAACGCCGGCGGCGGCAGCGATTTTATTGTAGATCTGCTGACTGAAAGTATCCATGGGGACAGCGCTCAAGCCTCGGTGGGGATATTGGACAAGAAAGACTGCCTTGCGTTTGATTCCCTGAAAGTCAAAGGGGGTTGCCATTGCCTGAGTCGGGACAAACGCAGGGCTCTGGGGGGCGGCCGCCATGGCAGCACCACCATATGCCCCCGCCTGGTACTGGCTGGCATCGTAGGTTGAACCATAGGCGGGAGCCTGGTACTGGCCGGCCGGCGGCGCATAGGCTGGACTGCCGTAGGCGCCATAGCTATTGGCACCGTATGCCGGCATGGCCGCCGGCTGCTGATATGCTTGTGCTGGTTGTCCGGGATAGCCCGATGCCCCATAGGTAGGCTGCTGATAAGCCGGGGGTGTGGTGGTGGCTGGCATGCCGTAGTTGTATGCGTTATACGGTGCAGTCTGAGCGCCGTACTGCTGGGCGGCGGCTTGATCCCATGGTTGGGCGGCACCCGTACTGCCATAGTTGTTGACGCCGCTGTATTGAGGCTGCTCCACCGCGTTCCCGCTGGTTTCCTGGACTACCGGTTCATCCTGCTCCACCTTTTTATCGCCAAAGAACGGTATCCGCCAGCCGCATCCAGAAACAACCAGTAAACTAACCAGCATCAGAGCCAGAAACCATTTCCGCATCATCACTTTCCCCCTTTGTCAGGTTAACGCATCACATATCGTACTTTCTATTTCTATGCTAATCGTTGGCTATCTCATAGAATGGTGTTTTTTTCAAGGCTTTTTCTCTTGATTTTTCCCTCCTGCTCATCTAGTTTTGCAAGAGATAGGACGTTGTACATTCATGCTGACAGGTTGGCTAGTAAGGAGTTGCAGGTGCTGGAAATCCGAATTCACGGCCGCGGCGGCCAGGGGGCGGTGATTGCCTCCCAGATTCTTTCCTACGCGTTTTTTATCGAGGGTAAATTTGCCCAGTCGTTTCCCACCTTCGGGGCTGAACGTCGGGGTGCGCCGGTGGCTGCCTATGTGCGGTTGGCCGATGCCTTTATTGACCTGCGCAGCCAGGTAGTCAACCCAGATTACGTCATGGTGATGGCCGCCCGTCTGGCTGAGTCGGTGCCGGTGACCGGTGGTATCAAGGCCGGCGGTCTGGTGTTTATCAATAGTGACCGGCCGGCTGCGTACTATTCCTTTTTTAAAGAGGACTGCCGGGTGGCAACCATGAATATCAATGAAATTGCTCTGCAGCATCGGCTTGGCAGTCCCACCATGCCTCTGATCAATGCCCCGATGCTGGGGGCTTTTGCCCGGCTTACCGGCTTGGTAGCGCTGGAGAGCCTGGTGGCGGCTCTGCCCCATTTCATTCCGGTTAAACATGAGGAAAATGAGCAGGCGATGCGGGCCGCTTTCGTGGCGGCCCCCTCGGTCGCCTAGCGGCAGGAAAGATGGCATTGTAACAACGGGCACCATACCTCGGAAACCGGATGGCACAGTAACTGCTCCAGATTCGAGGCAAGCAAAACCTGAGGAATGGGACACCGTTAGTATAACTCAGTGACGCAGTTGCAGCGTAACGAAAAAAAGAGATCTGTTGCGAAGCCACCAAGAAAGGATTGTTATGGAAACCCTTATTTTGAAGGGGGGCGGTGGTTCGGGGGAAAGCCGAACCTTTCCCGTTTCTACAACGACAACGGCGGCCAACCTGACCGGCAGCTGGAAGTTTTTCCGCCCACTCCTGCAGCCCAAAACAGCGCCTTGTCAGGCCGCCTGTCCCCTGCATATTGATATTGCCGCCTACTTGCTTCACCTGAGCCGGGAGGATAAATCGGCAGCGCTTTCCCTGCTGCGTTCTTTCAACCCGCTGCCGGCGGTCTGCGGCCGGGTATGTCCCCATTTCTGTGAGCGGCAGTGCAACCGTGGCGAGTATGACGGGTCGGTGGCGGCCGGGTCGGTTGAACGTTATCTGGGAGACTACGGCCTTGATATCCCCTATGAAGCGCCGGCGGTCGTCAGACCGCAGCGGGTGGCGGTGGTGGGCAGCGGCCCGGCCGGTTTGGCGGCAGCCTATTTTCTTGCCCGGCAGGGTTTTCAGGTGACAGTCTTTGAAAAAGAGCCGCAGGCCGGCGGCTTGCTGCGTTACGGGATTCCTGCCTATCGTCTGCCCCGAGAGATCCTCCAGCGGGAAATTGCCAACCTGACCAGCTCCCTGCCCATTGAGATCTGCTGCAACCAGGAAATATCCCCGGCTGCCATCTCGGTCCTGCTGGACGAGTACGACTATCTTTTTTATGCCCCTGGGCTGGGTGCTTCGGTAATGCCGGCCGGGGTCGCCGGGCAGCCGGGCGTGGTTGCCGGCCTGGAATTGCTCCACCTGCTGGCTTCCGGCGGCGTTCCCGAAGGGGAACGGTTTGCAGTGGTGGGCGGCGGCAATGTGGCGGTGGATGCAGCCCGCTCCCTGCTGCGGCTGGGGAAACAGGTGGAAATAATCTATCGCCGGTCGGTTGCCGAGATGCCGGCGTACGACCATGAACTGCGTCAATTGGAGGAGGAGGGAATTCCTGTCCATGAGCGGCAGCTGGTTGGCGGTATTACGGCTGAAAACGGTCGCCTGCGGCTAACGGTGCATGCTGCCGTCGCCGGGGAGGAAAAGTCGGTTGTCGCTGGCGTGGTTGTCGGTGAGCTGGTGGTTGATCGGCTGGTGATTGCCGTTGGTCAGCAGGCAGTCGATCCCTTGCCGGAGCATGATAGGCTCCTCACAGGTGGCGATCTGGTCAGCGGCCCGGCGACGGTGGTGGAAGCACTGGCCTCCGGCAAAGCCGCCGCCATCACTATCCTTGGCCGCTGCGGGATTGTGCTGGAGGATCAGGATGGTGGGGAGGCTGGTTCGCCACCAGTGGTTTCCTTTACCGATCTCCACCTGGAGTACCAGGAGAAGCAGACGGCTCTCCAGCCGGTGGAAGTGCCGTCCGAACAGCGGCGGCTTTCCTTTCAGGAGGTCTGCCCGCCACCGGGGGTGGGCGAAATCGATGCCGAGATCCGACGTTGTTTTCATTGCGGGACCTGCACCAGCTGCGGGGTATGCTGGTTTTTCTGTCCCGATATGGCCATTTCCCTGACCGATACGGTTGCTGGCCAGCCGGTTCTCATTGATGAAAACTACTGCAAAGGATGTGGATTGTGCGCCGCATCCTGTCCTCGGGCGGTGATCGACATGGAGGAGGATAATTGAGATGCAGGCTGAACTGAAACATGGTGCCCGGGAATCGCGGGAGATGATGCTCGGCAGTGATGCCATTGCCCATGGGGTCAGACTGTGCCGGCCGGCGGTCATCTCGGCCTACCCCATTACGCCGCAAACCCATATTATTGAAACCCTGTCTGAGATGGTCGACACAGGGGAACTGCAGAGCCAGTTTATCAAGGTTGAGTCGGAGATGTCCGCCATTGCTGCCTGCCTGGGGGCGGTTTCCGCCGGCAGTCGCTCGTTTACAGCCACCAGTTCCCATGGGCTGGCGATGATGCATGAAATTCTTCACTGGTTTTCCGGCGCCCGGATGCCGCTGGTGATGGTCAATGCCAACCGGGCGCTGGGGGCTCCCTGGAACATCTGGTGCGACCAGAGTGACAGCATGTCGCAGCGGGATGTGGGCTGGCTGCAGCTCTATTGTGAAACGGCCCAGGAGGCTCTTGACAGCATTATCCTTGCCTATTGGCTGAGCGAGCAGATCATGTTGCCGGTCATGGTGATGATTGATGGTTTTATCCTCTCCCATACCATGGAGCAACTGCTGCTCCCCTCCCAAAGAGAAGTGGATGCCTTTTTGCCGCCCTACCGGCCGGCGATCTTTCTCGATCCGGAGAATCCCAAAACCTTTTGCGCGGCGGCTGCTGCCGATAACTTCTATCAGTTGAAAAAAGCGATTGCCGCCACCATGGAGACTGCTGAAACACTGCTGGCTGAAGGGTATGCCCTTTTTGCCGGCCGGTTCGGCCGATCCTATGGCCATGTGGAACCCTACTGCTGCGATGATGCCGAGGTGGTTTTCTGCTGCGCCGGGGCTCTATCCGGTACCGTCCGAGTGGCTGTTGATCAACTGCGCCAGGAGGGGCACCGTATCGGTCTTGTCAAGCTCCGCCTGTTCCGTCCCTTCCCCGGGGCTGCCTTGATCCGGCTGCTGGCCGGCACCAAGCGGCTGGTGGTGCTCAACCGGTCGGTTTCTTTCGGTGCTGCCGGAACCATCGCCCAGGAGTTGCGGGCTGCTTTCTACCGGGAGGACTGCCGGCCGCAGATCCATGATGTGATTATCAGTCTCGGGGGTAAGGAGGTCTTTCCCGCGACCATCCGGGAAATTGCCCTGCGGGCCGCTGAACTGTCGCCGACCGAAAGTATCTGGATTGGTTGACGCTTGTCATGAACATTTTGCTGCATTGGGCGAGGGAACTTCCTGAAGCCGTCAGAGTCTGGTTGCAAGCGGTTTTGGCCGCCGAACGAATCACCCGGATGGTGATTCGCGGCGGACGCCTCGGAGCCGGCCAGAAATGGCCGGCGAGAATGAGCTTGGGCCAGACCCTGTCAACTTCAGGTAGTTGCTAACAACCCCCACCCGGTGGCTGTAGATCGCGAGTTTTTGCTTACAGAGAGGTTTTCCCATGTTATGGAATGTCACGACAACTGAATATCTCACCAGCGGTCACATGGCCTGCCCGGGCTGTGGTGCTTCCTTGAGTCTGCGCCATGCCCTGAAAGTCCTGGGAGGCCAGACCATCGTTGTCCTGCCGGCCTGCTGCATGTCGATTATTGCCGGCGCCTTCCCCAGCAGCGCTTTTTCGGTACCGTTGCTTCACGTACCCTTTGCCACCGCTGCCGCCTGTGCATCCGGCGTCCGGCGTTCCCTGCTGGCGCAGGGGAAAAAAGGAGTGAGCGTCATGGTTTGGGCCGGCGATGGCGGGACGTTTGATATCGGCCTGCAGGCGTTGTCGGGAGCCGCTGAGCGTCATGAAGATTTCATCTATGTCTGCTATGACAATGAAGCCTATATGAATACCGGCATCCAACGTTCTTCGGCAACCCCCCAGGGTGCCTGGACGACAACGACGCCAGCCGGGAAAGAACTTCAATATGAAAAAAAAGATGTGATTGCCATTGTCAAAGCCCATGCACCGGCCTATCTGGCCACGGCAAACATCGCCTATCCAGATGACTTTATGGCCAAATTTGAGCGGGCTCGGGATTTGAGCGGCTTCCGTTTTCTCCATCTGCTGTCAGCCTGCCCCCCGGGATGGAAAATCGATTCCTCGGAGGCCTTGCATATTTCCCGGCTGGCAGTGGAGACCGGCATCTTCCCTCTGCTTGAGCAGGATGAGGAAAAAAATCTGCGGCTAACGTATGTGCCGCAGTCCTGGCTGCCGGTGGCCGCCTATTTTCAGGCCCAAGGGCGCTTCAAAGGGCTTGCCGAGGAGGACATTGATTTTTTGCAACAGGAGACTGAGCGCAAGATAGCCGCCTATGGTTGAGGGTGTTGTCTTGTCTCTGGGGGGGTAAAAGGGTGCGGCGGGACAACCTCCGAACCATTCGGACATTGCCCCGCCGCTGGAGAAAGGAGGGGGGGGGTTAGAAAACAGCGTTGTCACTGTTTTTTCAAAGGATTTGACAGGGAAAGAAGAAAAATTATCCGAGCTGCTTTTTGCTTCTGTTTTTCATTCATGCCGTTTGCCAGCGGCTGTCGCTCGTCTGGCAGCATGGACCTTTTAGCTGCCCTCTTCTCTTCGTTTTTTTCCACCGTCCCGCCGACAGGCTGTGCGGCCGCGCTTTTCTGCCCGATAAAATTATGGGCCGGCCGGTCATACTGTTTGCCGGCAGCTGTGCTTGTTGTGACGAGCTTTTCCTCGGCGACGGGGATGGTGCCCCAGCAGTCAACCAGCAGCAGGCCGCAGACCATGCCAACCAACAGGACAATGGTGAGGGTGCTTTTCTGACTGATGCTCAGGAAGGAGCTGCCACGGACATCCCGGCGAATTTCTTCGTAGGATTTGATGGTGATAGCTGTCTGGTACATTGACTCCTCCATGGCTGATTAAAAGCCTGCCTCTACCAGATTTTTTTGCAACAATGATACCACGGGAAACAGTTGGAAAAATCACTTTAATACCAATAGGTTGTGGAATTATACATGATTCTTCTGCAGTGGAGGGTCCGGGATGGAGGGGGTAGAAATGAAAAATTGGTTACGGATTTGTGATTTTCTGATTGCTGCCATGGGTGGCGGTGGTAGTGTAGCTAAAACAAGAATAATGTAGCTATATCATTACATTGCCGCCATGTTTTATCATAGCGGATTCTGATCGGAGTCAGCAGTTTTTTATGGCCCCGATTTTTCCCGGAAGAGAGCGACGTCAATCTGGTGCTTTTTGATCAGATTATAGAAGTCAACCCGATGGCGGCCAGCCAGTTGGGCGGCCTGGCTGACATTGCCTTTGGTGATATTCAGCACGTTGATGATATAGTCCCGTTCAAACTGTTTTTTGGCGTCATTCATGGTGGTGGCTGGCAGGTTTGGCCTGCTTTGCGAGGCCGGAAACATCTCTTCAGGGGTAATAACATCGCCGCTGGCAACCGCCAGGGCATACTGAACCTTGTTTTCCAGTTCCCTGACATTGCCCGGCCATTGATAGACCATCATTTGCTGCAGGGTTTTCTGGTGGAAGCCCACCACCTCTTTTTTCAACTCCTGCCGGTACTGGTCAAGGAAATGCTGGGCCAGGAGTGGAATGTCCTCCTGGCGTTCCCGCAACGGCGGCAGGGACAAGGGGATGACATAGATGCGATAATAGAGATCTTCACGGAATTTTCCGGCAGCCACGAGCTGCTCAAGATCCTGGTTGGTTGCCGCAATAATCCGGATATCAACCGGCACCTCCTCCTTGGAGCCCAGCGGGAAGACGGATCGTTCCTGCAGCACCCTGAGGAGTTTGACCTGGAATGACGGTGATGTTTCGGTTATTTCATCCAGAAAAATGGTGCCGCCGTTTGCCCGTTCAAAAATGCCGGCGTGATTTTTTGCCGCCCCGGTGAAGGCCCCTTTGGTGTAGCCAAAGAGCTCACTTTCCAGCAGGGTTTCGGGGATTGCCCCGCAGTTGAGCGGTACGAAAGGTTGCTCAGCTCGTGGACTGAGGTAATGGATCTCTCTGGCCACCAGCTCCTTGCCGGTGCCGCTTTCCCCGAGAATGGTGACCGTGGAATTGGTATTGCTGATTGCCTGGATGGTTTTAATGACCTTTTGCATGGCCGGGCTGGTGGAAATAATGGGCGACTGCTTTTTCCGTTCCCGCTCGAGCATCTGCTGCAGCCTGGTGATCTCGGCCCGCAGATGCGACTTCTCAATGGCATTCTTGACCTGAATAGCGAGTTCTTCCGTTTGAAACGGCTTGGTGATGTAACCGTAGGCCCCTTCACGCATGGCGGTTACGGCGTTGTCAATGGTGCCGTGGGCGGTGAGAATAAGGACCGGCATATCACTATTGATGGCCAGAACCTCCTTCATCAACGCCAGCCCGTCCATGCCTTCCATCTTCAAATCAGTGATAACCAGGTCGAATGGTTCCCCCCTAAAAAGTTTCAAGGCTTCGTGGGGTGTGCCGCAATCAGCAACCCGGTAGCCAATCGATTCAAGGCGGATTTTGAGAACTTCAAGGATGGTGGGGTCGTCATCAACCAGCAGAATTCTGCCGTCCCCAGGTGCGCCAGTCATAATCGTTATTCCGTATCTATCTTCATGATTTCTTTGATTTTATCTTGCAGTTGCCGGGTTTTCTGCCGGAGCAGCAGGTTTTCATCTTCGAGTACCCGGTTAACATTCTGCTGGGAAAGAAGTTCCTTTTCCAGCTGATCAATGGTCTGCTCAAGTTCCTTGATCTGGTAATATTCCTGGATGATATCGGTGAGCAGATCGGCAAGCAGGCTGCTGTATATGGGGTAAAGCTGCCGGTCTTCGGGCAGATTCTCTACCTGCTTCAAATGGCGCAGCGACCGCTGGTAATTGCGATTCTCGTATTCTTTTAATGCAAAAATCAAACCGGTGAGAAAATGGTATTCATTTTTTTGCGGACCAGTGAGCTCTGATTGGTGCAGGGAGCTGACTGCCAGCTTTGCTTCCTGCAGCATACCTTCCCTAATCAGCTGCTTGGTTTTTTCCAGGGTCGTCTGAATCTCCCCCTTGCTGCCATGCTCCATGATGGTTTTCTGGAGCATTGGCCGATAGGAGGTGAGTGGCGCACAGGCAGAGAAAGCAAGAGGACACAGGAGCAGCAGCAAGATAAATCGTTGATGGCAAGGTATCATGGCGTAGCCTCCCGGTAGGTGAACGTCCGGCGTTGACGCTGGTCAGGCGGTATTGACTGTGGCAACCTGGCTGGTGTTTTCAATTTCAGGCAGTTCAGCTGCTGGTTGCGGCGGCAGAACAACATGGAAAACACAGCCGCCGGCCGGCAGATTTTCAGCCCAGATGAGTCCGTGATGTCCTTCGACAAAAAATTTGGCGATGGAAAGGCCGACCCCCGACCCTTTGTGATAATCAGGCAGCCACTGATAGCCCTGTTGAAAGCGGTCGAAAATCTGGTTGAGCAGTGGTGTCGGAATGCCGCTGCCGGTATCAGCGACCGAAAAATAGATGAAGTGCTGGCCGACTGATGCCGTGACCAGCGGCTGCTCAGCAGTAAACGTGGCCGTAGTGCCGGTCTTAATGGTAATCGCGCCGCCTTCAGGGGTAAATTTTATGGCGTTGGAAAGGAGGTTGTCGATCACCTGCCCGAGGCGCAATATGTCATATTTTTGCGGCGGCAGTGGATCTATCGCTGCCAGGCTGATATGGATGTTTTTTTTCACTGCCAGAGGTTCGGCGGCGGCGATCCGGGAACGCAGCAGCTCCATCAGGTTTCCCGGTTCAAACGTATAGGAGATAACACCGGCCCTGATGCGGGAGATATCGAGCAGGTCGGAGACAATCTTAATGATGCGATCGGTTTCCCTGAGATTGAGGGCAATCAAGTGGACCTGCTTGTCATTCAATGGTCCGACAATTTTTTCGGCGATCAATGACAGTGATTCCCTCATGGAGGTCAACGGTGTCTTGATTTCATGGGACAGGTTGGCAATAAAGGATGCCTTGATGTCGTCGACTTCTGACAATCGGCCGGCCATGGTATTGTAATAAATCGCCAGTTTGCCCAACTCCTGATCATGCAGGCCCTCGATCCGGGCAGTGAAATCCCCCTGGGTAATTTTTTCCATCCCTTTGATAACCTTGCCCAGTGAGTGGCGGATGGAAAAATGGATCCAGAAAAACATCATCAGCAACGCCAGGCAGGTCAGGACTGAAAAGATGACCAGATCATGTTCATAGCGGGTGGCAATCGCGCTGGTCTGGATGAAGCTTTGATTGATTTCCCGGTAGCCGGCCAGCTGAAATTGCGCCAGGGTCTCCTTGCATTGCTCGTAGTGCTGTTTCAGACTTTCAACGGCTGCAGCGGTGGTATCGTCGGCTTCGTGCAGCTGAAACATGTCAGTGAATTGTGCATGCAGAGCCATGATATTCTTCGCCAGCACGAGCCGCTGCTTTCCCTGATCTGCCGGCAGGGGATAGGCGAGGATGATGTCGATGGTGGTGCGGGCTTCGGTAATATTGTCCTGGACCAGTTCAGCATAGGTGGATTTTTTCAGCAGCAGGTATTTGCGCATGCCTTTATAGGCGTTGTCGGTGGCCTGTTCCAGATTCTGGCAATCATCCCAAAGATTAAACTGAACGGCGGTCAGCTGGTTGACAATAGTGGAAATTTTTCTGATTTCAAGCAGGGAATAGGTGTTGATCGCCAGCAGGCAGATGAGAAAAAAGCTGAAGGCAAGCAGGATTTTCTGGGAAATGGAAATTTTACTGAACATGTGGTCCTTGCTTTTTGAGTTCTCTATCCTGTATCATGCATCGAATCAGAACGGCTGTCAAGCAGGTTAAAAAGAGACCGGGAAAGTGGTAATCCTAGCCCTGTGGTTTTGCTGGTTCTGAAGTGCCCGACAGTGAAAATAACGATTATATCTATGGTTTTTCTGGTTTTTAATAATGATGATATCTGCTGATTTTATTCTTTTTGATCTGGATAATACGCTTTATCCACGGGAAACAGGATTATTTTCCAGGGTTGATCGGCTGATCAATCAGTATATGGATGAGGTGGTGAAGATCCCGAGGGAGCAGGTCAATCAGCTGCGTCAGCAGTATTTTGCGGCCTATGGGACGACTCTTTCAGGCCTTATGGTCCATCATCAGGTGGATCCGGAAGAGTATCTGAGCTATGTCCATAATGTGCCGGTTGACCAGTTGATTCCCCGCGATGATCAGCTCGCCGGCCTGCTGGAGCGGCTGCCCGGGGAAAAATATATCTTCTCCAATGCCTCCCGCAGCCACTGCGATCGAGTACTGGATCACCTGGGGATTGCCGGTTATTTTCGCGATATTTATGATATTGTCAGGATGGAGTATCGACCGAAGCCTGAACGGCAGGTCTATGAGTCTATCGTCGAAGAAATTGGGCTGCCGCCGCATCAGGGCATCATGGTTGACGATCTGGAAGCCAATCTCGTGCCGGCCCGGGAGCTGGGCATGGGGACGGTGCTGGTCACAGGTGATGAGCAGGAGGAAAGCGGGTTGCTGAAGCGGCCGGCTGCTGAGGTTGATCTGGTGGTCCGCTCCGTCCACCAGCTGCCGGCGGTTCTCAAACGGTCTGCAGCTCCTGCATTACCTGTTTCAGCTGGTAGTTGATAAACTTTTGGAAAATCTGCAGGGTTTTCTTGTTTTCCGCCTCAAATCGCAGAACCAGGATCGGCTGGGTATTGCTCGCCCGGACCAAGGCCCAGCCGCTGGCAAAAACGACCCGCACCCCATCGATGGTGATGATCTTGTTGATGGTGGGACAGCTGGTGTTGCTGTCGCGGCAGTTGTAGAGCCGTTCCCGCAGTCGATCCACCACCGTGAATTTGATGTCGTCCGGGCAGTCGACCCGCAGTTCCGGAGTGTTGCAGGTTGACGGCAGAAAGTCCGCCACCTCGGTGAAGTGGAAGTTCTGCACCACCCTGCCCTTGACCGCCATGATTTCCAGCAGCCGCAACGTGGCATAGACCGCATCATCATAGCCGAAATAGCGGTGGGCAAAAAAGATATGCCCGCTCATTTCGCCGGCCAGCAGTGCATCTTCCTGCTTCATCTTCCTTTTGATCAGTGAGTGGCCGGTTTTCCACATGACCGGCCGGCCGCCCATGCCCTCAATAGCGTCAAACAGGGTCTGGGAGCATTTGACATCAGCAACAATGGCCGCGCCCGGGTGGCGTTGGAGAATGTCGGCGGCATAGATGATCAAGAGCTGATCCCCCCAGACAACCTTGCCGGCATTATCCACCACTCCAAGGCGGTCGGCATCACCGTCAAAAGCAACCCCCACATGGGCCTGATGGTCCTTGACGGCCCGTTTCAGATCCACCAGATTCTCTTCAACCGTGGGATCCGGATGATGGTTGGGGAAGGAGCCGTCCGGTTCAGGGTAGAGGCAATGAAACGTAAATCCCAGCCGCTCAAGGATGGCTGGCAGTACCAGACCGGCGGTGCCGTTGCCTGCATCGGCGACAACGGTAATCGGGGCATCAAAGGTCTGGTTGAAGGTTTTCAGACCGGCAAACTGCTGCTCAAGGTAAGCGAGGTAGTCGGGGATGATGTCGATCCGGTTGTAGGAGCCGGTTTGCCGGTCGCAGGGGAACGATGGCGCTTCATGGACCTTTTCCCGCAGGGACTCGATCAGTTCTTCGATGACACTGCGGCCGTTGAGGGTGATCTTGAGGCCGTTGAACTCGGAGGGGTTGTGGCTGCCGGTAACCATGATACTGCCCAGGACATCGTCCATGGTCGCCTGGGAAAAATAGCAGACCGGCGTGGTGCATAGTCCCAGGTCCCTGATGCTGATGCCCTGATTGCGCAGTCCCCGGATCAGGGCGGCGGCAATCCTCGGTGAGTGCAGGCGCATGTCCCGGCCGATGGCCAGGGTGATGGGCTGCTCATCGGGGGTGCCATACTCGTCCTGAATCAGGTCACCCAGGCTTTCACCGATTACTTCAACGGCTCCGTCATGGAGATCGTCATCCGCGTGGCCGCGGATATCGTTTTTTCGGAATATGTGAGGATTTATTTTCATCAGCCCTAAAGCAGTTCTTTGTTTCCGGCTTGCCGCAGCTGTTCCACCACGTTCCTGACTTTCTGCGAGCTGCCTTTTTTACAGATCAGCAGGGCATCATCGGTATCGACGACCAGCAGGTTTTCGACATCAATGAGGGCCGTTGGTTTGGCGGCAAACACCGAATTGTTGCGACTGTCAATGGTGATGGTTTTGGCAGCGGCTTCCCGGGGCCGGAGATGCAGTTCATCAAGGGCATCCCAGCTGCCCAGGTCGCTCCAGGCAAAGCTGCCGGGGATAACCGCCACCTTGGACGATTTTTCCAGCACCCCGTAATCAATGGAAATTGACTCGACGGTGGCAAAATAGTTCAGCAGCGCCTGATCCAGCCCCAGGTTTTCCCGGTCCCGGCAAAAATCTTCCAGGCAGCGGGAAACGCCGGGGAGGTGGGCGGCCAGTTCAGCCAGGATCGCCTCGACGCGCCAGATGAAAATGCCGCTGTTCCAATAATAGTTGCCGGCCTGCAGGTACTGGAGCGCCTTGTGTACATCGGGCTTTTCGACGAAACGATCAACCTTGCATACCGTTTGACCGGCTGGCCAGCTGCCGGCCATTGCTTTACCCCCCTGAATATAGCCGTAACCGGTTTCCGGCCTGGAGGGCGTCATTCCCAGGGTAACCAGGTATCCCTCGTCGGCCACCCGGCAGGCCAGTTCCAGGGTCCGGAGAAAGGCCGGCACCTCGCCGATGTAATGGTCAGCCGGCAGGACGATCATGGTGGTTGCCGGCCCCTGCTCCGTGGCCAGCAACTGGGCGCCAAGGGCAATGGCGGGGGCCGTGTTGCGGCCCACCGGTTCAGCAATGATGCGGCTCGAGTCCAGGGGTGGGACCAGCAGTTCCCTGACCTGCGATTGGTGATCCCGGTTGGTGATCACCATGATCTGCGGTCCAGGAACCAGGGACGCCAGTCGTTCCACCGTCGCTGCCAGAGTCGTCTGGCCGCCGAGCAGCGGGATCAGCTGCTTGGGCCGCTGGTGGCGGCTCAGGGGCCAGAAGCGGGTGCCGGAGCCGCCAGCCAGAATAACCGCGTGAATATCATTACTCTTCATAGTGTCCATATCGAAGTTTATTGCCGCAGGAACTGTTGTCACGGCATCTTTTTTATCCTTGTACCTTTAGCTTTTATCCTTGCACCGCTCTTTTATAATCATCGGCAAAACGGACGATATCATCCTCGCCGAGGTAGCTGCCCTGTTGGACTTCGATGATTACCACCAGCTCGTCGGTCCGATTCTCAAGCCGGTGCTTTGCCTCCCGGGGAATGAAGACATGGCCGCCAACGGCCACCTCCCGCTCCTGGTCGTCGACCGTGATCACGGCCGGACCCTCGATTACCACCCAGTGCTCGCTCCGCTGGTGATGGAGCTGGAGGCTGAGGCGCTGGCCGGGATTGACGACGATCTTTTTGACCTGGCAGCCCTCTTCCCGGTGGAGAACCTGATAGGTGCCCCAAGGGCGGCTCACCGGTTCAAGGGCTTGCATGTATTGGCTCATGGATTTTCTTTCCGGTTATCAAAGCTGGGGATGAAAAGCAGTTATGCTTACCATTTTCCTTTTATCGGCAGCTTCCGGGAACTCTTTAGGAGGAAGCGAAAAAAAGGATGGCACGATGCCATCCTTTTTGGGGAATGATGAAATGCAGGAGTGGTGAACGCTATTCGACCATCTCCAGGGCATATTTGCCGCTTTCGTTTCTGGTCAGAAGCACCATCGTATCCTTGCTTTTCACCCTGGTAAAAGTGAAATCGATGATGTCGCGGGCCAGTGCCGGCGATTTCCAGGTTTCCACAATGCCGCCGCTGTCTTTCCACTGGACGCCCACCACCTGGTCATGCTCGGAAGCTTTATCTTTCAGCAGGCTGACCCCTTTTTCCAGCAGTTCAGGGTTGATCCGCCGCTCTTTCTTGATCAGAAAGGCCTGGCGGCCAAAGGAGCTCTTCAGAACGAAACGGCGCGGGGCAAAGCGGTTAACCGCTGTTTTCTTAATGCTGAAACCCCCTTCATACTCGGTTTCCGCCAGTTTCTGCAGATAAATTACTTCGTCATAGAGGCCGAATGATTCATCGGCGGTGGTCAGCAGGTCCTCGTTTTTGGCATTGTAGCCCCCCAGGCCGCCTTCCATATCCAAAACCAGGAGCTGATCTTCATTGAAGGGGTTCAGGATAAAATTATCGACGGCGAAAACATTGTGGGCCGGTTGGTACTCTCCCTTAATCTCCAGTTTACCGGCGAAAAAACCGGCCCAGCGAATTGGCAGCTTGTACTGTTTGAAATCATCGATCTCCTGGGCCAAAAGGACCTGTTTCCCCTCCCTGGTTTCCATAACCCGGAAATAGTAGGGGAAGTCAGAGCCCAAAGATCTCAGGTTCTGGTTTTCCATTTCCAGGACCAGCGAGGAAAGCCGGGTATCGGGCTTATCGCTGACCGTCACGGGCAGCCCCAAGGTAACATAGAGCTCATCCTTGCCATTATGGTTGAAGTCTCCGCAATGGAGATTAAGCGGCAGCGTGTCCTTGTGTGGCAGCCGGTAACGGGCAAAGGGTTTGAGCTGATCGCCTTCAATCTGGAAGGCTTCAACCCAGGCATTGTTGAGCAGCACCAGCTCATCCCGGCCGTTGCCGTCGAGATCGGCAAATAGTAGCCGATTGTAGCCGCTTTTCAGCTCGATTTTGCTGGCCAGCTGCGTATTGGCGGCGGCCTTGCCCGGCCGGGTGAAAGAATGTGCCGCCCCCTGGGTTGCGGAGTGGCCGCTTCCCTGCTGGAAACGCAGGCCGAAGGGGACGGTAACCGGCATCGGCATCGGCAGGGCATAGGCAATGGTCATGAGGACCGTTCCCTCCAGGTCGGTGAGCTGGCCGATTATCTGCTGATCCCGGCCTTCGAGGCGCAGAATCAGGGGTCTGATGCCCATCTCAGGGCCATAACTCAGTTCCTGGAACGATTTTACCGCGTAGGGAATATGGGCCTGCTGGAGTTCCATGGTCAGATCCCGGTAGGGAAACTGCCGCTCAGGGGCCGCCAGGTTGGTATAGAGATAGAGCCGGTTATAGGAAAAGGGAAACAGCGGCGCACCCGGGGGGATGGCGCCGGTGGTACCGTCAATGATGATGCCCCGGGCCTGGCTGCCATGGAGCTGGGTCAGGCGGATGAGGGCGGCATTGTTCTGCAGTGGCAGCGGCACCCCCGGCAGGGAGGTGTCCTTGACTGCCACCAGGGAGCCGACGCTCAGCCGCCGGTCGGCAATCTCCATGATCACCGCATCATCCTGGAGCAGCATCACCCGACCGGCCTGCAGGTTGCCGCCTGCAAGGTTCGCGCCGGCGGCATTGACCAGCTGCTGCCAGCTGCCGGCGGCCGCCAGATTGGGAGACAGGCTAAGCAGGATAACAAGGGAGAAAAAGAGCATTTTGCAATGCCGCCAGGTTGCTGACCGAAAAGATGATGTCATGGTGCCTCTCCAGATAGACAGGATATTCACCCCGAGTAGGCGGAGGTTACAGAGAAGGGTATTGATGCTGTTCTCCGGATTTCTTCAAACCACGCCGGTGGTGAAAATGATGGATAACTCCTAATTCAGGTTTCGCATACTAAGGAAAGAGGTGCTAAAATGCAAGAAAAAAACCCGGCCCCAAAGGGGCCGGGTTTTTTTCATACAAGAACTTAATGAAGCTAGGTCAACTTACCACGTCCAGCCGATTTCCAGGGTGGAAGCAATCGCGGTATCATCGCCACCAATATACTCTTCGAGGCCGTCACCCGGATCCAGGCAGCTGAACACGTAGGTGACGTAGAAGTTGGGGGAGAAAGGATACTTGACCTGGAAATCGAAGGTGTAGCCGATTTCATCGTCATCAAGGCCCAGTGCATCTTCCTCGGCATATTCCAGATAGGCCAGCTGCACTTTGTAGGAGAAGCTGTTGATCTTACCCTTGGAGCCAATGCCGTAGTAGACCAGGCCGGGGTTGCTGCCCTTGCCGGCGCCGCCGATGCCGCCATAAGTGTCGCCAGCACCGAGGCCTGACCGCTCAGGAACATTGCCATAGAGGGGGGCACCAAATCCAAGATGTTCATAGAGGATTGCGCCGTCCATGCCGAACATGGGGGTATAGCGGGCGATGTTGGTGATGCCCACAAAGCCTTCCAGGTCGTCATCGAGAGGATCGTCGTCACCCTGGACATAGTAGAAGCCCAAGTAGGGGTTGAATTCCGGGCTGACGGCGAAGCCGACGCCGGCATGCAGGGCGTAGGAGCTGATGTCGTAGTCAGCGGCATTGTCAATGTCGCCGGTTACGCCGACGATTTCAAACTGCGGCTGGATGATGCCGATATTGCCATAGCCTTCAAGGCCATAGTAATAGGCGTTTGAGCTGCCGCCACCACCCATAGCCACTTTGCCCTGATGGCTAAGAGACACGAAGGGGCTGAGGGTGAATTTGCCGTCATCGCCGGTGGCGAAGACATAGTTCAGTTTGGCGTTGTAGGCATACCAGTCGCTGTCATAGTCATCGTCGCCAAGATCATCGGAGTCTTCGATGAGCAGCATGGTCAGGGCCCAGTTCAGGGTCTTGTCGCCGCCGGACAGTTCGATGAAGGGATGGTCATCGCCATAGACCAGACCACCGGTTTTGAGGTCGAGGAATTTCACGTCCCAACCGGCAGAAAATTTGACGCTGCCGAAATTATACCAGAAATTGGAGCGCTCGACGCTGAATTCGGAACCGAAAGGATCATCGGCATTGCCGTAGTCGTTGCGGTCGACGTTGTCTTTGGTCATGTGGATGTCATCTTCGAGAATGACCTTGAAGCCCCAGTTTTCTCCGGTGCCCTTGAAGCCCAGGCGCAGCTCGTTGCGGACGAAGAAACCGGCACCCCAGCCGCCCTCGGTGAGGGTTACTGCATCGCTGGTATCGCTGTTGTAATCAACCAAATTTTTGAAGTAGCTGGGGATCAAACGGTTGCTCCCGAACAGCTGCATGTCAACATTCTTGCTGGCGCTGACTTCGCCCATGGCGGCGAAGGACGCTGCTGCAGAGGCGGCGATAAAAACGCACACCAGCAGGGCAATCATACTTTTTTTCATAATCGAACTCCTTTAGTTACTATTGATAATAGTGTTGCACCAAACAGTTACTGTTGTTCAATGTGCCACCCCCTCCTTTAAAAAGGCTGGCAAAAACGCTCTTTCCTGACTCTCCGCATCCCTCCTTTCTTTGGTTTTCGTTTACAGCCCTTTTCGGACTGCGCATTAAAACCTTTACTGAAAAGTTGTTCTTTCCCCGTATTGTGGGGGGCAATAAAACAGTATTTTGCCTGATATCAGCCTGTAATTGTTTTGTCAACAGTTTTTTAAGAGAATTTTAATATTTTATTAAGGCCGGGTTTCAAACAGGATAAAGGGACGGTGTAAGGTATAAGGTGTAAGGTATAAGGCCAGAGAGGTGCAAGGCGGATGGTTTACGGGAAACAAACAACTGTCCAGTGGCCCGAGCTTTTGTTACTATGTGCAGCCCGGTTCCTTGCGGTGTGCTCACCTTTACTTTCCGTAAACCATAGTACGATAAAGGTCACGTTTGGTAACTCTCAGGGTGGAGGCTTAAACAATTGCCAGTTTGCAGCCTAGGGCTTCTATAACCTTTTTGACGGTATCAAATTTGGGGGTTGCGTTTGGGGATAACGCCTTGTAGAGGTTTTGGCGACTTAAATTTGTTTTTCGGGCGATTTCTGTCATTCCCTGAGCTTTCGCTACATTGCCGATCGCCGTTATCAAAAGTTGACTGTCGCCATCTTCGCATGCAGCTTGCAAATACTCACGGATCATTTCCGGGCTGTCAAGATACTCGCTGGCATCCCATTTTTTCGTGGTTATTTTCATTGATGGTCTCCTTCTAAAGCTTGCATTATCGCACGGGCTTTTTCAATATCGCGACTTTGGCTCGATTTATCACCGCCACAGAGCAGAAAAATTATCTTGTCGTTTTGAATCGTGTAGTAGGCTCGGTACCCGGGGCCGAAGAAAAATCTAAGCGCAAACAGATTTTGAGAAACGCTTTTATGATCGCCGAAGTTTCCGAGTTGCAATTTGTCCAAACGACTCAAAATTCTTGCCCGGAACTTATTGTCTTTGATCGAGGCAAACCATTTATCAAATATATTGGTGGTTTCGATTTCGTATCCCATATAAGAATGTCGCATATAAAAGACAAATTGTCAACTGGAGAACATGAAACTATTTACCGTATACCTCTACTAATAAGGGGGTAGCTCACACAATTACCATTGCTTCACCATCCGTTGTCAGCCGCTCATTGCCGTTGCCGGTCAGCAGGTAGGTGTTTTCGATGGTGATCACCCCCTGGTCGGGGAAGATGAACTTGGGCTCCAGGGCGATCACCATGCCAGCTTCAAGGATTTGTTTGCTGCCCCGGGCCATGAAGGGAAACTCATCCACTTCCAGGCCGACCCCGTGGCCGACGAAGGAAACCCGGTCGCCGCCGGTGCCGAGGAAGTGGTTGCCATAGCCCATGTGTTCGGCCAGTTCAACGGCCAGGTCATGGATGGAGCCGGCAACCACTCCCGGCCGGGCGGCCTGAACCAGTTCCCGGTTGAGGGTCAGCAGGTCCCGGTGGGTCTTGAGAAGTTGCTTTGCCGGTTGACCCAGGCAGAACATCCGGGTTTCATCGCCCAGGTAGCCGTCGGCGTTGACCATGAAATCGATGCTGACCGGGATGCCTGGCTGCAGCGTCCTGGTGGTTGCCCCCTGGGGGAAGGCGGGGCTCAGCCCGAGGCCGTTGGTGGGGGCGTCCAGGTAGCCGCGGGCGGCGGCGGCGGGGCCGGAGATCACGTGGCCGAAAAACAGCTCGTTGTTCCAGCCGCGCATGCGGGCGATGCCCAGGTGACCCCGGATGCGGGCCTGGTATTCGAGCTCGGCCTGCAGCTCCAACTCGGTGATTCCCGGTTTGATGATGGTGGCGGCATGCTTAAAAACCTCGCTCATGATCCGGCAGGCCTTCCTAATGCACCCTGTTTCATAGGTGCTTTTCAAGGCCCGGACCTGACGTATGAGCGGACTGATATCGATAATCGGGGTGCCGGCAAGCAGGTCGGCATAGCGCCGGTAGATTCTGGTTGGCAGGACATCCAGTTCCAGGCCGAGGGCGTTCTTGCCGTCCAGGCGGCCTTTAATGTCGGTGACCAGGTCGGCAAGGGAGAGTTGGGGACGGATATCGGTCAGGGGGGATTCCTGCCGGCCCCGGTCGAAACTGCGGCGGACCCAGAAGGTCGGGGTGCCGGTTGCTGGAATGAAAAGGATGCCGTTTTGCAGGGTGCCGGTGCAGTAGAAAATGTCGGTGTTCTGCAACAGCAGGGCGCCGCCGGTTCCCTGTTCGGCCAGGCAGGTCTGAAAGCGGGCAATGCGGTCAACGATTTCGGCGGCCGGAACCTGATGGTACGGGGTGGTGTATCCTGTTCCGGTCGGGGAGGAATCACAGGAAAACATTGTCCTCAGGAGGCCTGCAGCTTTTCTTCAATCCTGGCGATGTAGGATTCCATTTCGCTTTTCAGCTTGGCCAGCTCGCGAATGCGGATGTCAATTTCCGTATCGTGGTGGCGAAGCAGCTCCACCACTCGCGGCAGGACTTTTTTGTTGGATCGGTGGATGGAGTAGATGCGTTCAAGCTCGGCCATATCGTTGAGGGAAAGGCCCAGCAGTTTGAGCTTTTTGATGAACCGCAGCCGGCGCAGGTCGTTGTCGGTGTAGATCCGGCGGCCGCCTTCCATCCGCTTGACGGTGTTGAGGAGACCGATCTCCTCATAGTAGCGAATCGTCCGCGGACTCATGTCCAGCATTTTGCCCAATTCGCCTATGCGGTAGCTTTTAACTGCTTCCCTGGATTTCATGTCGCCTGTGGTCATGGGTTGTACCTTGTACCTAGTCACTCTATGGAAAAGGTGAAAAAACTGTGTTACATTCGGAAAAAAGCCCTATCTTTGTAGCGTTACTCCGGGATAATGTCAACAATTTTTAGTCGCTTCCCCGGCGCCATAGCCCTTCCTTTATAAAAGTGCGGTGAAAAGTCAGCGGTGAATTTTACCCCTAAAAATTCCCATACTTAAAGGATGCCTAGGGTTTCCGGATGACTTGTTTGATGATTTCCGGGGGTGGAAAAAGTTTTTTTTCTCGCTTCCCCTTGCCAGCTCACGTTAGCTGTTTTTTTTATTGACAAGGATTGGGAGATGTTATATTGAAGCCCCCTATCGTTATAAAGATGTTTTAAATTACTCAGAGGATACGAATGGCTACCGAGCACAATCAACCATTACTGCAAATCGAAGATGTATCTCTCAGTTTCGGTGGGGTCAATGCGCTGCTGAATGTCAGCCTGGAGGTACAAAAGGGGGAGATCTTCTCCATTATCGGCCCTAACGGTGCCGGGAAATCCAGTATGTTCAACTCGATCAGCGGTCTGTATCACCCGCAGCGCGGCAAGATTATTTTCAAGGGGCAGGATATTACTACCATGCCGCCCCATAAGATCACCGCCTTGGGGATTGCCCGGACGTTCCAGAACATCGAGTTGTTCAAGGGGATGACCGTGCTGGACAACCTGATGCTGGGACGCCATATCCTGATGAAAACCGGCCTGTTCAGCGGCGGCCTGTTTTTTGGCAAGGCGCAACGGGAGGAGCTGGAGCATCGGAAGGTGGTTGAGGATATCATTGACTTTCTGGAGATCGAGCATATTCGCAAGAAGCAGGTTGCCATGCTTCCCTATGGTCTGCAGAAGCGGCTGGAGTTGGGCCGGGCCCTGGCGCTGGAACCGGATCTGCTGATCATCGATGAGCCGATGGCAGGGATGAACCTGGAGGAAACCGAGGATATGGCCCGTTTCATCCTCGACATCAACCAGGAGCGGCACATAACCGTGTTCCTTATTGAGCATGATATGGGTGTGGTCATGGATATTTCCGACCGGGTGGCAGTGCTTGACTTTGGTGAGCTGCTGGCAGTCGGGACTCCCGAGGTGGTGCAGCAGGATCCGGCTGTGGTACGGGCTTATCTGGGTGAAGAAGAGGATGCCGAACTCTATCGGCGATAAAAGAACGGTAGTAAGGTGTATGGTACGGGTCCAGGTAACGTAGGCCGACCGTATACCCTTTTTTAAGGTTACCAACAAACGAGGTGTAGATAAGAGATCATGACAGAAGATACCCTCCCGAAACTTCTTATTCGTAATGCCAAAAAATACGGTCATTCCCGCCATGCAATGCGGGAAAAGGATTTTGGCATCTGGCAGAGTTTTACCTGGCAGGACTATTTTGAGCACGTGAAGTATTTTGCTCTGGGGATGGCGGCGCTGGGGGTTAAGAAGGATGATAAGATAGCCATCATCGGCGACAACCGGCCGGAGTGGATCTATACGGAGCTGGCGGCCCAGTGTCTCGGGGCAGTGCCGATCGGCATCTACCAGGACTCGATCCTCAAGGAAGTATCCTATATCATCGATCTGGCGAAAGCCAAGCTGGTGGTTGGTGAGGACCAGGAGCAGGTGGACAAGATTCTCGACATGCAGGAAGATATGCCCAGTGTTGAGAAGATCATCTACCACGACCCCAAAGGGATGTACAGCTACGATGATTCCATGCTGCTCTTCTTCCCGGATGTGGAAGCCATGGGTCGGGAGTTTGAGCTGCAGCACCCGGACTTTTTCGAGGAGCAGGTCAATGCTGCCCATGAGGATGATGTGGCCGCCATCTGTACCACCTCGGGAACCACCGGCAACCCGAAACTTTCTCTTCTCAGCCATAGGAATCTCCTGCGGATGGCGAAAAATCTCGGCGAGGTGGACCCGAAGAAAGAATCGGATGATTTTGTCTCCTTTCTTCCCCTGCCCTGGATTGGTGAGCAGATGATGGCGATCTCCAGCGCCCTGCTCTTCGGTTTTACGGTCAACTTTCCGGAAAAACCGGAAACGGCTCAGGATGATATCCGTGAAATCGGTCCCCACGTCATGTTTTCGCCGCCCCGGGTCTGGGAGAATATGGCCGCCATGGTGCAGGTGAAGATCATGGACGCCTCACCCATGAAGCGTTTTTTCTATAATAAATGCCTGCCCATCGGCTATCAGTGGGCCGATTTCAAGTTTCAGAAGAAGCAGCCCGGATTCATGGATAAGCTCAAGTACAAGATCGCCTACTGGCTGGTCTTTCGGGCTCTCAAAGACCGCCTCGGTTTCACCAATATTCGCAGCGCCTCCACCGGCGGCGCCGCCCTGGGGCCGGATACCTTCCGGTTCTTCCATGCGCTGGGTGTCAATCTGAAGCAGATTTATGGTCAGACCGAAATAGCGGGGATCTCCTGCATCCATCGGGATGGGGATGTGGATTTTGATTCGGTGGGTATACCTATTCCGGAAACGGAGATCAAGATCACCGAAGAAGGGGAGATCATCTCCCGCAGCCCCTCGCTGTTTTTGGGTTATTATGAGAACCAGAAAGCCACCGATGAAACGATTATTGACGGCTGGCTCCACTCAGGTGATGCCGGTTATTTCAATGATAAGGGTCATCTGGTGGTTATCGACCGGGTCAAGGATGTCATGACCCTGCGGGATGGGACCAAATTCTCACCCCAGTTTATTGAGAACAAGCTCAAGTTCAGCCCCTATATCAAGGAAGCGGTGGCCATCGGCCACATGCGCGATTATATTGTTGCCATGATTTGCATCGATTACCCTATCGTTGGCAAATGGGCGGAAAACAACCGCCTGGCCTATACCACCTATACCGATCTGGCGTACCAAGACCCGGTCTATGAGATGATTGAACGGGAAGTGGTGCGGGTCAACGAAGCCCTGCCTGAATCCGCCCGGATTGAAAAATTCATTCTTCTCTATAAGGAGCTGGATGCCGATGATGATGAACTGACCCGGACCCGGAAGGTGCGGCGCGGTTTTGTCGATCAGAAATATAATGAGATTATTGAAGGGATGTATCTCGGAAAAGAGAATATTCCCATTGAAACGAAGATCAAGTATCAGGACGGTTCGGTGAAAACCCTAAAGGTCAATATTAAAGTAAAAGCTTTTTCCGGGGGAGGCGGTAAATAGATGGATTTTTTTCTTCAACTGTTAATCAGCGGCATTGTCGTCGGCAGCATATACGCCCTGGTTGCCCTCGGTTTTGTCCTCATTTATAAAGCTACCGGAGTTATCAATTTTGCTCAGGGTGAATTCCTCATGGTCGGTGCCTACATCTGCCTCGGGATGGTGACCACGCTGCATATCCCCTTCTGGATTGCTTTCTTCATGACCATGGCGGTGACCGTTGTTCTCGGCCTGGTCATTGAGCGGGTGGCATTGCGTCCGATGATCGGTGAACCGATTATTGCGATCATCATGCTGACCATCGGCCTGTCAAGCGTCCTCAAATGCTGTGTGCAGCTGGTCTGGGGTCCGAACAACCGGGTCTACCCGCAGATTTTTTCCCAGGTACCCATCCATATAGGACCGGTGGTCGTCTCCCAGGTCTATCTGTGGAGCGTTGGTTTTGCCCTCCTTTTCCTCGGGCTTTTTACCCTTTTTTTCCGCTATTCACCCTCGGGAATTGCCATGCGGGCGGTGGCCGATGATCAGCAGGCGGCCCTTTCCATGGGGATCAGCGTCAAAAAGGTGTTTGCCATGGCCTGGTGTATTGCCTTTCTGGTGGCCGCAGTGGGCGGCATCTTCCTCGGCAACATCAACGGGGTTAATATTTCCCTGGGATTTTTTGGCCTCAAAGTGTTTCCTGCGGTTATCCTTGGTGGTTTGGACAGTATTCCCGGAGCGATTCTCGGCGGCCTGATTATCGGTGTGCTGGAAGCGTTGACCGGCGGCTACCTCGATCCCATCCTCGGCGGCGGTACCGCCGAAGTAGCCCCCTTTGTGGTTCTGGTTGTCATTCTGATGATCAAACCTTATGGGTTCTTCGGTACAGAAGTGATTGAAAAGGTATAAGCTGGAGCCGGTTTAGAGCCTTGCGGGAACAGCAACCAGGAATTTTAGAACTTGTTTTTATTGTTAAACTCTGATTAAGGTATATGCTATGAGCGCCAATATTTGTGGAGATTATAAAACCAGTTATAAAGAGGATATGGTCCTTTTCCAGACCACCTTCTCAAAATTTTGGATCATTGCCTTTGTGCTAGCTCTCTACGTGGTGCCCCTGTTTCTCGGGAACTATGTTCTCTATGTAGCCAACATGATCTGCATCGCGGTGATTGGTGCGTTGGGAATCAACATCCTCACCGGCTTTACCGGCCAGATATCCCTGGGACACGGGGCCTTCATCGGCATCGGCGCCTACACCTCCGGCTACCTGACCATGAAGCTTGGGGTTCCCTTTATTGTTGCTCTGCCGGCAGCCGGGGTAGTGACGGCATTATTCGGCATGGTTTTCGGCATTCCTTCCCTGCGTCTCAAGGGACTGTACCTGGCCATTGCCACCTTGGCGGCCCAGTTCATCATTGAATATCTGATGGTCCATCTGGAGCCGATTACCAACGGTGTTTTGGGGCTGCTGGTTGACTACCCGTCAGTCTTCGGTTTTTCCTTTGATACCGATCTGAAATACTTCTACCTGACGGTGAGTATTGCCATTCTGGCCACCCTCTATGCCAAAAATTTGATCAGGACGCGGCCGGGCCGCGCCTTTATCGCCATTCGCGACCGTTATATCTCGGCGGAGGTGATGGGGGTCAATCTTTTCAAGTACAAACTGATGGCCTTTGGCATCAGTTCTTTTCTGGCCGGGATTGCCGGCTCCCTGTGGGCCCATTATGTCACCATTATTACGCCGGAACATTTCACCATCGGTGTTTCCATTGAGTATCTGGCGATGATTATCATCGGTGGTCTGGGGCATCTGATCGGCGCTATCTACGGGGCTATTTTCATGGTCCTGCTGCCTGAAGTCCTGCGCTTGATGAGTGAATCCATGAGCGGCCAGTTTCCGATGATTGTCAATATGTTTGCGGCCATCAAAGAGGGGATCTTCGGTGCGATCATCATCGGCTTTCTGGTTTATGAGCCGGATGGCCTGGCACACCGGTGGCAGATGATCAAGGCATACTGGAAGCTGTGGCCGTTCTCCTACTGATTACCGGTGCAGGGGCAATTAGACATGCATGCAATAGTGGTGCATTGTCAGGATAATATACGAGAAGTGATTGTAGAAAACTAAACTGAGGAGGGAAAGATGAAAAAACGGTTATTGTTGGTAATTGCATTGTCCTTTGCGCTCTGTTGCCTTGGAACGTCGGCAATGGCGGCGAAGACCATCAAAATTGGTGGGCTGTTTGATATTACCGGTGGTACCGGCAGCGTTGGTACCCCCTATGCCGAAGGGGTTCGCGACTACGTCCGCTACGTCAACGAAAACGGCGGTATCAATGGGATGCAGATTGATCTGCTGGACGTAGACTATTCCTACAAGATTCCTCAGGCGCTGGCTGCCTATAAGAAATTCAAGAATGCCGGCGTAGTGGCAATCATGGGTTGGGGCACCGGTGACACCGAAGCCATGGCTCCCATTGTTACGAAAGATCACATCCCTTACATGTCCGCTTCCTATTCGGAGCATCTGACCAATCCTGCCGTGACGCCCTACAACTTCATGGTGGGGACCACCTATGCCGACCAGGGGCGGGTAGCGTTGAAGTACATTGCCGACACCTGGACCGACAAAAGCCGCAAACCCCGGGTTGCGCTGATCTACAATGACACCGGTTTTGGCCGTTCCCCCTTCTTTGACGTTGACTACCAGGGCCATCATTTTCCGGCTGCTGAATCCTATGCCAAGGAAGTTGGCGTTGAGATCGTTGACACCCCGGTGATCGGTCTGCGGGCGCTTGATGCCACGCCGCAGCTGCTCAGCATGAGCAAGAACAACCCGGATTTTGCCATCGTCCAGGAAACCTCCGTGATGGCGACGATTCTCAAAGATGCCAAAAAGCTGGGTCTGACGACTAAATTCTTTGCCCTCAACTGGGCGATGAGCGAAAATATCCTCAAGCTGGCCGGTGAAGCTGCAGAAGGCTGCTACTGGACCAACCCGTTCGCGGTGTGGACCGATGATGCTCCCGGCGTTGCCAAAGCCCGTGAGATCAGCGAAAAATATCATCCCGGCGTCAAGCAGATCGTCAACTACTTCCAGGGCTATACCGCCATGCTGGTCATGAGCGAAGCGATCAGCCGGATCGAAGGCGAAGTCACCGGAGAAAAGATTAAGGATGCCCTTGAGAACATGAAAGATTTTGATACCGGCGGTCTGACCGTGCCCATCACCTTCACCAAGGACAGCCACAAAGGCTCTCTGGGTCTGCGGATTTACCAGGTCAAGAGTGGTGAATTGCAGCGGGTAACCGACATTATTACGGTCAAACGCTAACCACAGCTGTAATCTGGTAGTGGATACAAGATAAGCATGATAACCGGGGGCCGGAACCGCATGAGGAGCCGGCCCCCGGTTCCCTCACCAATATTATTCTTAAGCATTTTATGATCCGGAGTTATGACCCATGGGTATGATGCTCAACGTTAACAATATCGAAGTTATTTATAATGAGGTTATTCTGGTGCTTAAAGGGATGTCCCTGGAAGTGCCGGAAGGCAAGATTGTCACCCTGTTGGGAGCCAATGGCGCCGGCAAGACCACAACCCTGAAGGCAATCTCCGGTCTTCTCAAGGCGGAAGAAGGTGAGGTCACCGACGGCAACATTGAATTCATGGGTGAGGTTATCAATAAGAAAGATGCGGAAGATATTGTTAAAGAAGGCATCTTCCAGGTTATGGAGGGCCGGCGGATTTTCAAGGATCTGACGGTGACCGAAAATCTGATTGTTGGCGGTCATATCCGTAAAGATCGGAAAAATTTCAAGCGTGATATGGAAATGGTGTTCAATTATTTTCCGCGGCTTAAAGAGCGTTATAAGCAGGTTGCCGGCTACATGAGCGGCGGTGAGCAGCAGATGCTGGCCATCGGCCGGGCGCTTATGTCATCACCCAAGCTGATGATGATGGATGAACCGTCATTGGGGTTGGCGCCGTTGCTGGTGAAGGAAATCTTTACCATCATTCAGCGGATCAACAAAGAAGAAGGTACGACGATTCTGCTGGTGGAGCAGAATGCCAATCTGGCCCTGAGGATAGCCGACTACGGCTATATTATGGAAGGGGGCAAGGTGGTAATGGATGATGATACCGAAAGTCTGCGCAACAACCCCGACGTCAAGGAGTTTTATCTGGGCCTGTCCGAGGTTGGGAAGAAGAAGAGCTATAAGGATGTGAAGCACTACAAGCGTCGCAAACGCTGGCTATAATAACGTTTTGCAAGGTGGGAGAGGGTGTGCAGGGTTTGTGGACCAGGAACAAGCGGTTTTGCCCCCCTGGCATCCGGACCCTGTTGCTGAAAGATGTCCATCAAGGAGAATGTGACCATGACGACAACCAACCGGACCACCGGTTTTTACGATAAAGAGCTGGAAACCGCAACCCCTGAAGGGTGGCGGGAATACCATGATCAGCAGGTGAAGGAACTCTGTCTCCACGCCTGCCAGAAGGCTCCGGCAATCAAGAAGATTTTTGCCGATGCCGGGGTGAGTCCCGCCGATATCACCGCGGCGACCGACCTGGAGAAGTTGCCGGTGACCTCTAAAAGTCAGCTGGCGCAGATGCAGGCTGAGAATCCCCCCTTTGGTGGTTTTTTGACGGTGCCGGTCAATGAATTGAAGCGGATTTTCATGTCTCCCGGGCCGATCTATGATCCCCAGGGAAAGACCCCCGATTTCTGGGGCTGGTCTGAGGGCTTTTATGCCGCCGGGTTCCGGGCTAAAGATGTGGTCATCAACACCTTTGGCTACCAGATGACGCCGGCCGGCCTGATGTTTGAAGAATCGCTGCTTGATATCGGCTGCAGCGTACTGCCCACCGGGGTTGGCAATACGGAAACCCAGGTTGAGTTGATGAAAAATCTTGGGGTTACCGGTTTTGTGGGGATGGCCAGTTTTCTCCGCAAGATCGGCGAGAAAGCCCGGGAGATGGGCCTTGATCCCATAAAGGATCTGAAACTCGAAATCGGCTATGTGGCGGCTGAAATTCTCACCGATGCCTTGCGCGCCGAAGTGGAACAGATGTATGACATGACCCTCCGCCAGGGCTATGGTACGGCAGATTGCGGTTGTCTGGCCTACGAATGCCGTGAGCGCAGCGGCATGCACTTTACCAGCAAAGCGTATGTGGAAATTGTCGATCCCCAGACCGGCAAGGCGTTGGGACCGGGCGAGCCGGGAGAAGTGGTGGTGACCATGTTCAATCCCGTCTATCCCCTGATTCGTTTCGGTACCGGAGACCTGTCGGCGTTTATCAATGAGCCGTGCGCCTGCGGCCGGACGGCCCCCCGGTTGACCAGAATCATGGGCCGGGTCGACCAGATCACCAAGGTTAAGGGCATGTTCGTCCATCCCTCCCAGGCCGACCAGGTTGTGGCGAAGTTTCCCCAGGTGGCCAAATATGAAATCGTGGTGACCAGAGAGCATGACAGTGATATTATGACGTTCAATCTTGAGATGAAGGAGCATCCTGAGGACTCTGATGCCTTTATCAAGGATTTTTCAGCCGCGGTTCAGGAGGGTGTGAAACTGAGGCCGGTGGTGAATCTGATGCCTGCCGGTTCCATAGCCGACACCGGCAAGAAGATCAGGGATGAAAGAAAGTGGGACTAGCTGCGGTTTTTAGTGAAAAGCGCTGAAAATCTTAACCCAATACGGTAGGGGAGTCGAAAATGTTTGTTCGCAATTGGATGAAAAAGGATCCGGTGACCGTCACCTCCGATACGCTGGTGATTGATGCAAAAAAAATCATGAAGGAAAATAAGTTCAGGCGGCTGCCGGTTGTTGACCGGGGCAAGCTGGTGGGCATCGTTACTTTGAATACCCTGCGGGAGGCGCAGCCTTCAGCGGCCACATCCCTCAGTATCCATGAGCTTCATTACCTGCTGGCCAAGATGACGGTTGCAGATATCATGACGAAAAAGATCATTACCTGCAGCCCGGATATCACCTTGGAGAAAGCGGCCCGCATGGGTACCCGCCATGGGATCGGCGCCCTGCCGGTGGTTGAGAACGGTAAACTGGTGGGTATTATTACCGAGTCGGATATCTATCGGGCATTCCTGACCATGTTGGGAGCGTTTAAGGTTCCTTCAACCCGTATTAGCATTGATAACTTTCCCCAGGATCAGGACGCAATCATTAAGGTTATCAGCATTCTGGACGAACTGAAGTTGACCCTGTGCAGTCTGGCGGTGGTTGATGATGTGCCGGTTGAAGGTCGTCGACAGCTGATCTTTCGGGTTTGTGAGGAGGATATCAGCGCGTTGAAAGCCAAGCTGGCGACGGCTGGTTTCCCCATTGCCGATGCCACCCCGGTTGAAAAGGTTTAAGCGATCACCGAGTGAGTGTAGGCAGTAAAGCCAATATCCAGGGCCGCGAGATTCGCGGCCCTTATTTTTTCCTTAAGCGGCATTTGCTGTAAGGCTTGTTGGAATTGCTCGATGGTGTAAGGAAAATCGGAATGACCGGCAGCAAAACCGGCAAGAATAAGATTGGCCGCCTGGGGCAGCTGATGTTTGACCGCCAGTTCAGTAGCTCCTATGCTCCTGATGGAGCAGTCGACCATGTGGGCGGACTCGATGGCGCCGTTGACAAAAAGGTTCCCTGATTGTTTGAGAAAGTGGCCAACATTCGCAAGCTCTTCATCCGCCAGCAGCATCAGGATGTCCGCTTCTCCCCAGCCGATAACCGGTGAGTGGAACGCGCCAATTTTCAGGTGGCTGCTCACCGAACCGCCGCGCATGGCCATGCCATGACTTTCAAAAGAAAGCACCTGGTCAGCCGCTAATCTGGCAACCTCGGTGAACAGCCGGGAAAGAAAGACCACCCCCTGGCCACCCACTCCGGCAATTACTAATGAACTCCTGATCATGGCATCACCTATAACTTCGGGAACAGAATACCTTTTAACGGGGTCTGCTCCTTCTCCTACGTTCTTTGATGGAAAGAATTTATAAGGATAATAGCATTATCGGTCCTGGCCGTTTCCCGTGGCAATGATGGCACCGAAGGGGCAGATGTCGATGCAGAGGCCGCAGCCGACGCAGGTAACAGGATCGACACGAACCGTACCAGTCTGATCGGCAATCAATGCCGGACATTCGTACTCTTCAATACAGGTGCCGCAGGCGGTGCAATCATCGCTCACGACTACCGTTGCACGACGGGCCGAGCGGCGGGCTTCAGGGTCCATCATGCAGGGATGGCGGGCAATAATCACGGCAATCGCGCCTTCCGGATGTATCGCATAGTTCCAGGCAGCGACCAGTTCCTTCTGGAGCAGCTGCTGTTCATAGGCATCGACAACCTGGATACGGCTGATGCCGCAGCCGCGGATAATTTCTTCGAGCGGCAGTTTGGGGCCCTGGCTGCCGTTGGCACGTAATCCGGATGCCGGGGTTGGCTGATTGCCGGTCATGGCCGTTGTTTCATTGTCGAGAAGCAGGAGGACAAAGCGACTGTCTTCCATCCGGGCATTTACCAGGGCGGGAATGCCGGAGTGGAAAAAGGTTGAATCGCCGATAATTGCCGCAATGGGGGGCACGGGTGCATCGCTACGGGTGGCGTATGCCTGGTACAGCGTTGAGGCCTGGGTGATGGAGGCGCCCATGCACAGACAGGTATCGAGGGCCTTGAGGTTCAGGCCAAGGGTATAGCAGCCAACATCGCCGGCATAGATGCCATTTTTCAAGGCAGTTTTCAGCGCATAGAAACTGGAACGGTGGGGACAGCCGGGGCACAGCCTTGGCCGCCGGGGGATGGTTTTCTGCCGGGTGCGGGGCGGTGCCGGCGGCTTCTGCTCCAGTTGACTGTAAATAATTGATTTTACGAGATCAGGAGTCAGTTCGCCGGCATCAGGTACGGCATGGTCAAGGCGCCCGCCGACCTGTTCCCGGCGGCCAAGCTGAAGCTCGATCACCGGGTAGGTTTCCTCAAGGACCAGAATCCGACGGTAATCTGCGAGCATGGCATCAATGGATGGCTGGTGCAGGGGGAATGGCAGATCAACCTTCACCAGGGTGATCTGCGCCTGCAGGTCAGGATGGGCATCAATGATATCGGCCGCCAGGCTCCAGGCAAAACCTGAAGCAATGATGGCCAGGCGCTGATTCCCGCGTGGGGCGCAGGAGAAGGAAAACTGTGGATCATGGCCGATTGCCGCCAGCTTCTGATTAAGCTGCTGGTGGAGAACAAAACGGTGCCGGGGGGTAGCCGCCCAGCGGTGTGGATTTTTGCTGAAGCAGGGAGTCTGGTCAGTATGCAGTAAAGGCGCCGGGACCATATTCTGGCGGGCATGGCACAAAGTGGCGGTGGGGCGGAGCATTACCGGGAGGCTATGCTGCTCGGAAAGAGCAAAGGCTCGGGCGGTCATCAGGCGGGCATCATCCGGGCTGGCGGGATCAAAAACCGGAATTTTTGCCAGCATGGCAAAAAACCTGCTGTCCTGTTCCGTCTGCGAACTGTAGGGGCCCGGATCATCAGCTGAAACCACCACCAGGCCGCCATCAACACCAAGGTAGGCACCACTCATTAAGGGGTCGGCGGCAACGTTGAGTCCCACCTGTTTCATGACCGCGGCGCTGCGCATGCCGGTGGCCGCGATCGTCAATGCAGATTCCAGGGCGATTTTTTCGTTGACGACCCATTGGCCGTAAACCCGTACCCCTTCCTTGTCGGCCTGGCTGACAAAACCAGGCAGAATTTCCGAAGCCGGAGTCCCAGGATAGGAGTAGAGAAAGCCACAACCGCTTTCCAGCATACCTCGGGCAATGGCATCATTGCCAAGGTAAATTGTTTCTTGGAATGAGTTCATCGCAGTCGCAGGCTGTCGGACCGTTTGCGGCGGCCGCGCATGGCTTGGATGAACATGCCGATCAGGATGCCAAGCAACACTACCGAGGCTCCAGATAAAAACCATTTGATGGTGTATGCCCGCTGAAGAAGATCTTTTTCATTGCTCAACGTATCAAAGGTTGCGGCGATTTCCTGATATTTCATCATCAGGGCATCATGTTTTTCCTTGAGTTCCAGGTATTGGGCAGAATCAGCAAGCAGCTGTTGATAATCATGGTCGAGGGTTTTTACCCTGCTACGCAATTCTTTTGTTTCGGTCAGAAGGCCGGTATTTCCCCGGCGATACTCCTGGTTTGTGCTGGTCAACACGTCAACTTTTTTCTGCAGTTCTGCCACCTGCTGCTGCGCCGCAGCCAGCAGGTGGGCTGCCGGTCTGCGGTTGGTAAGGTAGCGGGAAAGAATCCACCCTTCACGGTCCGTGCCGTAACTGATGAGCGACCATTCAGGATCTTCTGTATCCATGGTGGTAACCGCCGCCCCCGGGGTCAGGAAGGTGACGATTTTGAATTCCATCCCTTTGCCGGCCCGCACGGGAATTATCCGCAGATCGTCGGCGATATATTGTTTCACCGGATCAGCTGCCCGAAGCAGCGGCGGGGCAAGCAGAAAAGTAAAACACAGGATAAGTGTAAACATAAAGCAAACTCTGTGGTGATGCGACCTGGGCATCATAGTCCTCCTGATTGGTAGCAGCCGGAAACTGGTTGCCGGGACTGCATTGTTAGCTGCACCGGGGAAAATGGTGTCTCTCCTCCCCTGCATGTTGTTGTATGGGCTCACCTGGCGTTTCTCAGGCGGCCGGTAAGAGGTTGTGCTGACGCAAGAGGGTAACCAGTCGCTCTACGATGCGCGCTGTGGCACCCCAAATAACCTGGCCGCCAAGGTAATAGGCAACCAGCGGCATGAGGTGCCGGCCGTCAAAATAGTAAAAATCAAATTGAGAACTGGCATCAATGAAATCTTTGATGGGAACGGTTACCAAGTGATCGACTTCCTGTTCGTTAAGAATAAATGGGTAGGGGTAGGAGATGATTCCTAGAAATGGTGAAACCAGAAAACCGGTCGTGGTATCAACATCATCCAGTCTACCGATAATCGTAATGTCCTGCTGCTGAATTCCCACCTCCTCCATGGTTTCCCGCAGGCAGGTCTCAAGCAGTGAGCGGTCATCCGGTTCTTTGATGCCGCCGGGAAAAGAAATCTCTCCCTTGTGATGCTTAACCTGCTGGCTCCTTTTGATGAAGAGCAGGTGGGGCTGGTTATCCTGGATGAAAACCGGGCACAGCACCGCTGCCCGGATGCCGTCAGGAAAGGTCAGGGACCGGTGGGGGTAATCGCTGAAAATGGATGTCAGTTGCTGTTCAGTCATGATGATGCCTCTGCTGTCATCATGTTTTCTAGCAGATGCAGGATATGTCGTCAAATTGTTTTACCCTCATGACGGTGGCAGTTGTGCCGGCCATGGCGAGTGCAAAAGAGGTGTTTTCGGCAGTAGTCAGGCAATGGGTCCCGCAAATTCAGTGCCGGCTTCGCGGTAATAGTCTCCCTGGCGGGCATGATTTTTGGGGGAAAAGTGGAAAAGTATCAGTTTCTTTACCTTTGCCAGGCAGGCCAGGCGGCCTGCCTGCGCTGCGGTAAGGTGACAGGTGAGATCCGCCTTCTTTTCGTCGTCAGCCAGGAAAGCGGCCTCGCAAAAGAGCCGGTCACAGCCGTCAATCAATGCTGCCGCCCTCTCCAGATTGGCCTGACTGGCGGCGATGTCCGTTATGTAGCCAACCGCCTGTCCCGGGGTAATAATGGCCAACCGGCGGGTTAGTTCGCCAAGCATGAAAGAGCGGCCGCAAACCGTAAAGCAGGTGCCCTCAGGCAGACCATCACGAATTGCTTTCCTGACCTCGGTAAGCCATGAACCCCGCGGCCACTGCTCCCGGTCAAGGACATCACTGCGAAAGTTGATGTGAAACGGTTCCTGCAGGCGATAGGCAGCGCAGGGGATCTTATGGTCGAGGATGACGGCTTTGAGGGAAAACTGTGGCAGCGTAAGAATAGTATCATCCAGGAGGCGGGTTTCATGGAGTGGCTGCAAAGCAAAGCCATTGCGGCAGAAAAATGTTGTGGTTTGCAGACGTTGATCCAGATGAATTTCCGTGACGGTCAAGGAGAGGGGATAGTCGCTGACCAGATTCCAGGTATAGCCGGCCAGCTTGCCGTGAACATGGCCGATGATTCCCGGCGGGCCGAAAAGGTGGAGTTTTTTCTGCCGGCCAAGAACGCAGCGCAACAGGTGATCAAAGCCAATAAAATGGTCGATGTGGCAATGGGAAACAAAGATGTGGGTTACCTTGAGCAGCTTTTTGATCGGCAGCTGGCTAAGGTCGCCGAGATCAAAAAGGACGGCCATCTTTTCATGCCTCACCTGCATGAAAACAGCGGGATCGCCGAAAGGATCATTGACCAGCATGGGCAGGAATAGTGGGGTCATGGTGGCTGAGCAGTCCTTCAATGGAGGGAGGTTGAATGTGTTATAACACTATTTACGTGACAGCAACCGGCGGAAAACGCAGGCGGAGAACCTTCCCATTGGTGTGATAGTGCCCCTAAATCCTGGTAAAAGTCAAGTCGAGGCGATCCAGTCGGGAGAAAACGACAGCCAAAAATTGATGAACTTGCAACAACTGCAAAAAATGTGAAAACCGGATGGCATAATAACAGTTCCAGCTTTGAGGAAGGCAATGAATGCGGCGACCATAAACGTACGTCGCAGTAATGTAGGTTGTCGCTAAACGAAGATGGTTGAGTTGTTGCAGAGCCAGCGAAACTAAAGAATTGAATTCATCTACTGTCTATGGTAAGTCGATGGTGGATATCTCTTTATGGCCCAGGCAGAGCCTGCGTCAATTGTTCAATAGATAGCGGCATTTTTGCCGGTCAGACCGGTAGGGGGATGGCATCAGGATGGAGAACAAGCCTCGGCTGCAACCTTTATGTATGGCAACGGGAATCGGCAGCCTTCCCCATCAGCAGGTGTCGGCGGCGTCGGACCTGATCGTTGCCACATTGCCTGAGGCTCCATTCTGGCCTCAACTGCCGAACCTGAATTATCGTGAGAATATGTACGCCCAGTATGCCGAACAGTTTCCCGGCATGGTGGTCGATGCCCAGGGAAAAAGAATTTTTGTCGATGCCGGCCGGGATGATTTCAGCTCTCAGCTGGAAGTTTTTTATGATCTGATACTCCATGACCGGGTTTCCTCTTTTGCCATCAGCAAGGAGTATGCCGCCGGGCTTTGGGAGGTTCCCTTCCGGCTGCAGGCAGAGCAGGAGACTCTGCAGCTTGCCATGATCAAGGGCCAGGTGACCGGTCCCATCAGTTTCGGCCTGACGGTTGCGACCACAGACAAAAAGCCGATTATTTACGATGATACCCTGGCTGATGTGCTGGTGAAACACCTGGTCATGAAGACCCGCTGGCAGGAACAGTTTCTCCAGCAGTTGTTTCCCGGGTTGCCGGTCATGATGTTTTTTGATGAGCCGTATATGGTTTCCTTTGGCACCGCCTTTTGTTCCCTGGGACGGGAGACGGTGGTGGAGATGCTGGAGACGGTTTTTGCTGCGGTGGATGGTTTGAGTGGTGTCCACTGCTGCGGCAATACGGATTGGTCGCTCCTGCTGCAGACCTCGGTTGATGTCCTGAATTTTGATGCCTACGAGTTTGCTGACCATCTTTTTTTGTACCGTGAGGACCTGCATCGCTTTCTCGATCGGGGGGGGTGTCTGGCTTGGGGCATCGTGCCAACCAGCGAAGCGATTCTGAAAGAATCGGCGGCATCATTGCTGCAGCGTTTTGCCACCCAGCTGGAAGAGCTGGAAAAAGCGGGTTTTTCCCGCCGGAAAATTCTCGAGCAGAGTTTTATCACCCCCAGCTGCGGGTGTGGCTCCCTGCCGCTTCCCTGGGCGGAAACTATTTTTCGGATGACCGGTGAACTTTCCCGACATGTTCGCCGCACCTATGGTCTGCAGTGACAGCTGGGTGATAAGCGCAGGGAAGACATTGACTCTGGTGATGACAATGATTAGCTTTCCTGGAAGCCCAAAGGGTTGATCATGCCTAACGGAACAAAACATCTCCATGTTGTTTCCCCGCTGGTTGACATCTATGAAGCCGCCGGAGAACTGGTAGTTTGCGTTGATCTGCCGGGGGTGCCGAAAGATCAGGTCAGGGTGGAGTTTGAGGATTCCTGTCTGCGGATAACCAGCGAAAAGCCGGCTAGTCATCGATCGGGTGGAATGTGTTGTCTGCTGGAGCGGGAGTACGGTCATTGCGCCCGTGAGTTTGAACTGCCGGACAAAGTGTCGCCTGAACAGGCAACGGCAGAGCTGGTTGACGGGGTGCTGATGATTCGTATTCCCATGATTTCCTGAAGGGTTACCTCTAAGGCTTCGCAATAACGCCATTGTCTTCGTTGCGCTGGAACCTGAGTGCTAGCGGGTTGACCTTCTCTGCACAGCCCAACTCTCGGGGTTTGCACCCTGAAAGAGGGGTGCCAGCGATTCTCGATTCTGGAGTTGTTACGGTGCCACCCGGCTTTCCGGGGGGGTGCCGATCGTTACATGTCCTACACCTATGCTGCCGGCTTCCGGGTCGGGAATAAGGTGACCGTAAGAGCAGTTTAATGGAAAGAACCTAATTGCCTTCCGGCAGTGGATGGAAGGTTTTTGCCGCAGAGGGTTTCCCGGTTGTTTTTGGGAAGCGGGGTGTCTCTGCGAAGGAGGATAAGGTTGTGAGCGAGAGCGAAAAAGAAAAGAAGAAGGGTGCAGTAGTGGCCGAGGAAGAAACCGCTGGAGAACAGCAGGAGCCGGCGGCGGACAAACCGTTGGTCGACCATCCTGAGGAGGAACAGCTGGAAATTCCCGATGAACTGCCGCTGCTGCCGATCCGTGATGTGGTTATCTTTCCTTTTATGATCATGCCTCTTTTCGTTGGGCGGGAATCGTCCATCAAAGCGGTGAACGAGGCGTTGAATGGCAACCGCCTTATTTTTCTGGCAACCCAGAAGCATGTGGCGGAGGAAAACCCCAATCCTGAAGATATCTACCAGGTTGGAACCATCTCTATGATCATGCGGATGCTCAAATTGCCGGATGGCCGGGTCAAAATTCTCGTTCAGGGGCTGGCCAAGGGGATGATCAAGGGTTATCGCCAGCTGGAGCCCATGTTTAAGGTGGAAGTGGAAAAAATTGATGAGCCGCTCATGGGTGATCTGGACCTGGAAATGGAAGCCATGATGCGGACGGTCAAGGAGCGGCTGGAACGGGTTATTTCCCTCGGCAAGTCTATTTCTCCCGAAGTGGCAGTGGTTCTGGAAAATATCAATGATCCTGGAAGGCTGGCGGATCTTATCGTTTCCAACCTGGGGTTGAAAGTGGAAGTTTCCCAGGAGTTTATGGAGACCATTGATCCCCGTGAGCGGCTGCAGCAGATTAATGAGATCCTGGCTAAAGAGATTCAGGTGCTCGATATGCAGGCCAAGATCCAAAGCCAGGCCAAGGAGGAGATGACCAAAACCCAGCGGGAATATTTCCTCAAGGAGCAGTTGAAGGCGATCCGGACGGAACTGGGCGATATGGATGAACGAACCCAGGAGATTGAGGAGCTGCGGGAAAAGGTTAAAAAATGTAAAATGCCCAAAGAGGCCAACCAGGAGAGCCTTAAACAGCTGGATCGGTTGGAACGGATGCATCCCGATGCTGCCGAAGCCAATATTATCAGAACCTACCTTGATTGGATGATCGATCTGCCATGGCAGAAGAAGACCAAGGATAATCTGGATCTCAAGCAGGCTCGCCGGATTCTTGATGAGGATCATTATGGCCTGGACAAGGTTAAAGAGCGGATTGTCGAGTATCTGGCCGTCTGTAAGCTGAAAAACAAGATGCGGGGTCCAATTCTCTGCTTTGTCGGCCCTCCGGGGGTGGGGAAAACATCGCTCGGGAAGTCCATTGCCCGAGCTTTGGGGAGGAAGTTCTTTCGCCTTTCTCTGGGGGGAATGAAGGATGAGGCTGAAATTCGTGGTCATCGGCGGACCTATATCGGCGCCCTGCCGGGTCGGATTATCCAGGGGATCAAGCAGGCGGGAACAAAAAATCCGGTTTTCATGATGGATGAAATCGACAAGATCGGGTCCGATTTTCGTGGTGATCCCTCTTCGGCTCTTCTTGAAGTTCTTGATCCGGAACAGAATTCTGAATTCAGCGATCATTATCTCAATGTCCCTTATGATCTTTCCCATGTGATGTTTATTACCACGGCAAACATGCTGGAGCCGATCCCCGCCGCCTTGCGGGACCGGATGGAGGTCATCCATCTATCCGGCTATACGGATGAGGAAAAGCTCCACATCGCCAGGCAGTACCTGTTGCCCCGGCAACTGGAGGCAAACGGTATCAGTCCCAGGTATCTCACCCTTTCGGATCAGACCCTGCTGCAGGTGGCTTCCCGTTATACCCGGGAGTCGGGTGTCCGGAATTTGGAACGGGAGATCGGCAGTCTGTGCCGTAAAGTGGCCAGCCGGGTTGCGGCGGATGCCGACACAGGAGCGACACGCATTACTCCCCAGAACCTGCATAAGTATCTTGGGCCGCCGCAATACCTGGCTGATAATGGTGCGGATGAAAACCAGGTGGGAGTTGCCACGGGGCTGGCCTGGACGCCCTATGGTGGTGAAGTGCTGCAGATTGAGACGATGGTGATGGCCGGCAAAGGGAGCCTGGTGCTCACTGGCCACTTGGGAGAGGTGATGAAGGAGTCGGCCCAGGCAGCCTTAAGTTTTATCCGGACCAGGGCGGATGCCCTGGGCATTAAGGCTGCAGTATTTAAGGAAAGTGATATCCACATCCATGTGCCGGCCGGCGCCATCCCTAAAGATGGACCGTCTGCCGGGGTTACCATGCTTACCTCGCTGGTTTCGGCCCTGACCAAGGTTCCCGTGTACCGAAAAGTGGCGATGACCGGCGAAGTGACCCTCACCGGCCGGGTGATGCCCATCGGCGGCCTCAAGGAAAAAGTACTGGCGGCGGTTCGTTTCGGAGCCACCACCGTTCTCTACCCGGCGGGGAATAAAAAAGATCTTGTGGATATTCCTAAAAACATTCAGAAGCGGTTGGAACTGGTGCCGGTGTCTCATGCTGATGAGGTGTTGAAGCGCACCCTGGTTAGCCAGCCGAAAAAGGGCCGAAGGCGCAAAGCAACCGAGGTGTAACCTACCGTCATGGTGCCCGAGAAGGTTTTTTGTCCTGGCATTTAAAAAAGGTTTTGCCATCGGGGCTTGCCCAGAGAGTCTATGACTGATCGGGAAACAGTGTGCAATCTGGGTGAATTTTCACTGATTGCGCAGATTAAAAAGATGGCGCCGCCCCTTTCTGCCGAAGTCTGCGCCGGGATTGGCGACGACGCGGCGGTTATCCGGCAGGTGGATGGCAGCGTGTTGCTGGTAACCACCGATATGTTGGTGGAAGGCACTCACTTTTCCCTTGCCACCACCTCCGCGACTGATCTCGGGTATAAATCGCTTGCCGTAAACCTCAGTGATATTGGGGCAATGGGGGGAATCCCCAGCCATTATTTCCTGGTTCTCGGCCTGCCATCCACCTGTCTCTTTGGCTGGTTTCAAGATTTTCTGACCGGAATGTTTTCCCTGGCTCGTCACGAGGGGGTACAACTCCTCGGTGGGGATACGGTCGCTGCCAAACAGCTTACCATCTGCATCACCCTCCATGGCCAGGCTCAGGAGGCTGCCGTGGCATATCGCCGGGGAGCGAAGCCCGGAGATGATCTTTATGTTTCCGGCAGTCTCGGTGACAGCGCGTTGGGATTAGCCCTCCTGCAGCAGCGTGAAAGCTGTTGCCACCCGCTGGCTGCGAAGGGTGTTCCGGTGGGTGGGGAGGCGGCAAAATTTCTGATTTCCCGCCACCGGCGGCCTGAACCGCGGCTCCAACTGGGGCGCCTGCTGACCGAGCGGCGGCTGATTTCGGCCATGCTGGATATCAGTGACGGTCTGCTGGGGGATCTTGGCCATCTGCTCTCGGCGGAGGAATCATCTTTGGGAGCGGATATTATGGTTGATCAGGTGCCTTTATCCTGGGCGTATCGCGCTCACCAATTGTCTGACTCGTTGGCAGCTTACCGCCCGGCGCTTACTGGCGGCGAAGATTACGAACTTTTGTTTACTGCCCCTGCTGGCCGGGAGAGGGTGTTTTCCCGTCTGGCTAAAGAGACCGGGGTGCCCCTTGCGCGGGTGGGGAGCATCTCTCGGGAGCCCGGAATTCGTCTGTACCTGCCCGGGGGGGAAATCGTGGACGGGGCGCACCTGCACGGCTTTGACCATTTTGCCGGTCAGCGGTGATAAAGGTTCCGTTCCAGGTGCATCCCGTGCAGGTGAGATTGGGCGCCACGAAGCAGACTGAGACCGTCAGGCTCAGGAATCACTACCTTTACGATTGATTATTCAAGGGGAGAAACAGCGTTGAAGCTATACCTTAATGAGTTGCAGGAACATCAGAATGTGGAAACCGTGGTGCTGGTTTCCAAAAAAACCGTTGCTCGCTCCCGTAAGGATAAAGAGTATATCGCCTTAAAAGTCATGGATAAATCGGCGGAGATAAGTGCCCATATTTGGGATAACGTGCCGGTTTATCGTGACCGGTTTGCAGAAGAGGACTATGTGCTGCTGAAAGGCCGGGTTGTAGCTTTCCAGGGGGCCTTGCAGATAAATGTTACCCACCTTGAGCTTTTCAATGGTGAGGTTGACCCGCGGGACTTTCTGCCCCAGACTACAAAAAATATCGGCAACCTGCTGCGGACCCTGCAAGCAGCGGTAAGGGAAGTGAAAAATCCCTGGTTGGCTCGTCTACTGGCTGATTTTTTTATCAAGGACAGTGAATTCCTTGCCTGCTTTCAACTGGCACCGGCGGCCAAGGCGATGCATCACGCTTATCTTGGTGGTCTGCTGGAGCATACCGTGGGGGTTCTCCAGCTGGCACTCCAGATCGCGCCGCTGTATCCGCAGCTGGACCAGGACCTGCTGGTGGCCGGTGCCCTGCTCCATGATATCGGCAAGGTGGTGGAACTGGGATATGAAAAGTCCTTTACCTATACCGCCAGGGGCAGGCTGCTGGGGCACATTGTTATTGGGGCGGAGATGGTTGCGGCCAAGGTGGCAAAAATTAATGGGTTTCCCGAATCCCTGCTGATCCTGCTGGAACACCTGCTACTCAGTCATCACGGTGATTACCAGTGGGGGTCGCCCAAGCGGCCTAAGACCCCCGAAGCCTTCATGCTCCATTATCTCGACGATATGGATGCAAAAATGAATGCCATTGACTCATTTTATGCCGCACAAGGGGGAAAAGGTGCAGCCTGGAGTGATTTTAACCGCGTGTTTGAACGATATTTTCTTCTTGACAGTAAAAAAATGATGCCCGAGCCTGATGACCAGTCGGCGTCCTTGCCCCCTTCTCCTGATCATCAAAAGCCCACTCTTTTCTGATCATCTCGTCAGGTTGCAGCGCATTCTGCCGCCTGCCTTGACAACCACCTTTTTATATGTTTTCATTTACCAATACCTGCAATGATTGTTTTCCGGTGAGCCTAACGTAGTCATTGGGTGAAAAGACACTGTTGCAAGGTCCCCGGATGTTATTGCCGGTTCTGTCCGGTCGAACGTGCCGTACCGCGGTGGTGTTGTTCTGCTGGGCTATCCGCACGTGTTCTAAGGAAATGTTTACCGCTTTATTTCCATGTCATTGGTAACGCGAGGTTGGCGTTTGGCTGTTGTTTGAATTTCTGGTGTATGGTCAGGAAAGGGGCGAGGACGAACGTCCCGTTTTTGCTCGGCAAGGGGTTTTTTTAACGTTGGCATTCTAGGGAGGAGGCTATGATGAGCGAAAGTGTTTACAAAATTGTCGAACTGGTGGGGACGAGCACGGAATCATGGGAAGATGCGGTGAAAAATGTGGTGGAAAAGGCCAAGGGCAGCCTGCATGACCTGCGAGTCGCTGAAGTTACGCAACTGGATGTTAAGATTGACGAGGGAGGGGTGACCGCCTTTCGCGCCAAGGTGAAACTGTCATTCAAATATCAGGCGTGAGCAGGTTGGAGCATTTTTTTAGGAGCCAAAAAGCGGGGGAATTTCCCCCGCTTTTTCATGGTCGTCCCAGGGTGATTTTTCTCGCCATATCTACCTTGACAAATAAAAAGGGCATTGCTATTTTAGCGGTGTTGGCGCTCTCCGCAGATGAGTGCTAATCATCGAAGGCGAGGGAGATATGGAAGCGCTGTCAGAAAGATATGAGCGTATTTTAGCGGCCATTGTACTGGGCTATATTCGAACGGCGGAACCGATTGGTTCACGGACGATTGCCAGGAATACCGCGTTTAATCTCAGTCCAGCGACCATTCGCAACGCGATGGCCGACTTGGAGGACTATGGTCTGTTGTGCCAGCCGCACACTTCGGCCGGCAGGATTCCCACCGACCGGGGGTTTCGTTATTATGTTGACCATCTGCTGCCGGAACCCGAGTTGCCGGAGTTGGTGAAAGAAACGATCAGGAATGCCTTTCCCCGGCACCGCAGCAATGTGGAAGAGGTGTTGAAAGAAGGTGTCAACGCCCTTTCCCGGCTGACGCCCTATGTCAGCATGATCAGTCTGCCCCACTTCAGCCAGACGACGCTCAAGCATATCCGATTTGTCCGGCTTAATGACCAACAGATTCTGGCAGTCATTATCTCTGATGCAGGTTTGGTGCAAAATATTCTCTTCGGGTCGGATGTGTCCTTTTCCCAGGATGATTTGAACCGTTTTTCCAATTACCTGAACCGGATTATCGATGGCTTGACCCTTGAAGGGGTGAAACGTAAAATTTTTGCCCAGATGCAGGGTGAAAAAGATGCCTATGACTCCATGATGGCCCAGGTGATGGCGCTGAGCAGAAGGATGTTTGATCATGGGGTTGGCGATGATTCCGAGATCATTATTGATGGCAAGCTCAATATCCTTGAGCATCCTGAGTTCGCTGATGCCGATAAGATGAAACGGCTTTTCAGGGCCTTTGAAGAGAAGAGCACCATGATCAAGCTCTTGGATGAAGCCCAGAAAGGGAAGCCGCTGCAAGTCTATATCGGTGGGGAAAATCGCTGTGAAGAGATGAGCCTTTGCTCGGTCATTGTGGCCGGCTACGGCAAAGATGACCAGCAAATGGGAAATGTCGGCATCATCGGCCCTACAAGAATGGACTATTCGCGCATTATTCCCCTCGTGCGTTATACTGCCGAGGTTATTAATACCCTTATTTCCGATTAGAAAGGCCAGGTTTGCAATGGTGAGCATTCCAGTGAAGCGGAACGGTTCCGCGGTTGACGATGAAGGTGAGGAAATGAAGAAAGAGCAGCCGCCTGTTCCCCCCGCCGGGGGGCTTCAGGGAAAGCAAGATGAAGAGGAGGCTGTCCCCGAAGAAGAGGGAGGTCGTCTTGAAGAGGTGATCAGGGAAAATAAGGAATTGCAGGAACAGCTGGCTGCGATGGTCCAGGAGAACAGTCAGTTACGTGATCGGATGCTGCGTCTGCAGGCCGAGAGCGAGAATTTCCGCAAGCGGATGACCCGGGAAAAAGAGGAGTTTGTCCGTTATGCCAAAGAGGAGTTCATCCGCGAAATTTTGCCCATCAAGGATAACCTTGAACGTGCTCTCGATCATGGTGGTGAGGTGGCAAACCCCGAGGCGGTCATTGATGGGGTTACTATGATCTTGGACCAGTTCTCCTCAATTTTTGAAAAAATGGGAGTGACCTGCTTGTCTTGCTGCGGTGAGCCGTTTGATCCTAATTTTCATGAAGCTATGATGCATCAGGAAACGGCGGAACTGGAGCCCAACACGGTTATGGTGGAGCACCAGAAGGGATATGTCTACCAGGGACGTCTGCTGCGTCCGTCGCTGGTGACCGTTGCCAAAGCAGTGCCGAAAGAGGATGAGCAGGATGACGGCTGAGGCTGGTTGTTTTGTGCATAAAAAAATAATAGAGTGTAGTCAATGAGTGTTTAAGTGCTGTCCCAGTACAGCGAGGAGGATTCAATGGGAAAAGTAATAGGTATCGATCTGGGAACCACCAACTCCTGTGTCAGTGTCATGGAGGGGGGAGAATCAAAAGTCATTACCAATGCCGAAGGAAGTCGCACGACGCCCTCGATGGTTGCCTTTAGTGCGGCCGGTGAGCGGCTGGTGGGACAGTTGGCTAAAAGACAGGCGGTGACGAATCCAGAGCAGACAATCTTTGCCGTTAAACGGCTGATTGGGCGTAAATATGATGCTCCCGAAGTGCAGCAGATGGTGAAGAAGGTGCCGTTTTCCATCGTGAAGGCCAGTAACGGCGATGCCTGGGTCAAGATCCAGGGGAAGGATTACAGCCCGGCGGAAGTTTCAGCCATGATCCTGCAGAAAATGAAGCAGACAGCAGAAGATTACCTGGGGGAGACGGTGACCGATGCGGTGATCACTGTGCCTGCCTACTTTAATGACAGCCAGCGGCAGGCAACCAAGGATGCCGGAAAAATATCCGGTCTGAACGTTCTGCGGATTATCAATGAGCCGACAGCTGCATCACTGGCTTATGGCGAAGATAAAAAGGCGGAGGGCAAAATTGCTGTTTTCGATCTGGGTGGTGGTACCTTTGATATTTCGGTGCTGGAACTGGGCGACGGGGTCTTCGAGGTGAAGGCGACCAATGGCGATACCTTCCTTGGCGGCGAAGATTTTGACGAGCGGGTACTTGATTATATCGCTGAACAGTTCCGTAAAACGGAAGGAATTGACCTGCGCAACGATAAAATGGCCCTGCAGCGGCTGAAGGAAGCCGCTGAAAAAGCCAAGTGTGAACTCTCCAGCTCCATGGAAACCGATATCAATCTGCCTTTTATTACCGCTGATGCCAGCGGCCCGAAACATATGAATATCAAGCTGAGCCGGGCAACACTTGAAGGGCTGGTCGAAGACCTGGTAAACCGGGTGGTGGAACCGTGCCGGATGGCCCTGAAAGATGCCGGTGTTTCCGCCGCAGACATCCGGGAGGTCATTCTGGTTGGCGGTATGACCAGGATGCCGTTGGTACAGAAAAAGGTCAAAGAGGTATTTGGTAAGGAACCCAGCAAGGGGGTTAACCCTGATGAGGTGGTTTCCATCGGTGCGGCGATTCAAGGTGGGGTCCTGAAGGGTGATGTCAAGGATGTGCTGTTGCTGGACGTGACCCCTCTGTCGCTGGGCATTGAAACCCTTGGCGGAGTTTGTACCAAACTGATAGAAAAGAATACCACCATCCCCACCAAGAAGAGCCAGGTTTTTACCACTGCTGCTGACAGCCAGACGGCAGTCAGCATCCTGGTGCTCCAAGGTGAGCGGGAAATGGCGGCGGATAATAAGACGCTGGCAAAATTTGACCTGGTGGGCATCCCGCCGGCGCCGCGTGGGGTGCCTCAGATTGAGGTGACCTTTGATATTGATGCCAACGGCATTGTCCATGTTTCTGCAAAAGATAAAGCCACCGGCAAGGAACAGTCGGTGGAGATCAAGGCGTCCAGCGGCTTGACCGATGAAGAGATTGATAAAATGGTCAAAGATGCTGAGGCCCATGCCGATGAAGACCGCAAAAAGCGGGAATTGATCGACCTTCGCAATCAGGCGGATACCCTGGCCTATACGACGGAGAAGTCACTCAAGGAGGTGGGGGACAAGGTATCGGCCGAAGATCGGGGCAATATCGAGTCAGCACTGAATCAATTGAAATCGGTCAAAGATGGTTCTGATACTGCGGCGATCAGCTCAGCCATGGAAGCTCTGACCCAGGCGTCCTATAAGCTGGCTGAAGCCATGTATGCCCAATCTGCTGCTGAGGGTCATCAGGAAGGGCCGGCTTCCGGAGCCGGGGATGCCGGTGGTGACGATGACGTTGTTGATGCTGATTTCGAAGAGGTGGATGATAGTAAATAAGATTCTTGTTTGTGACAGGCCATGGTTGGAAAACATGCTGTCCGATTATGGCCTGTCACCAGGTGAGCTTGGTGAACCGCCTGTCACCATGACAGGCGGCAGTTTTTTTGCTGTTATCCTTTCATATTTATAGCACCAGGATTGATCGGTAGCTGCCATGGTGTGCACCGAGGGTGTGCATCTGCCCTATATGGTCAACCATCTACCGTTGATGATCGCTGTCAGCTGGAGACTCCATGTTGAAACGAGATTTTTATGAGGTGCTGCAGGTTCATCGCAATGCCTCTGACCTTGAAATTAAAAAGGCATACCGTAAACTGGCTTTCCAGTTTCACCCTGATAAAAATCCTGGTGACAAAGCGGCGGAAGAGCAGTTCAAAGAGTTGACCCATGCCTATGAGGTGCTTTCAGATTCCCAGAAAAGGGCCGCTTATGACCAGTTCGGCCATGCCGGGGTAAGCGGCAATGGTTCCGGTTTTGGTGGATTTGACGGGGCTTCCGGTTTTGGTAATTTTGGCGATATTTTCAGCGATCTGTTCGGTGAGGTCTTTGGTGGATCGCAGGGGGGGCGGACCCGCGGAGGCGGCCGGTCGGGAGAAAACCTTCGCTATACCCTGGATATTGAATTTGAAGAAGCCGTATTTGGCACTGAGGCCAAAATCCGGGTTCCACGACAGGTTCCCTGTTCGGTGTGCGGCGGTTCTGGCATGGAGGCTGGCAGTTCACCGGAGGTTTGTGAAACCTGCCATGGCCGGGGTCAGGTCCGTTTTCAGCAGGGTTTTTTCAGCATCAACCAGACATGTCCCACCTGTCATGGGGAGGGAACCATTACAAAAAATCCCTGTCAGAATTGCAAAGGCAGCGGCCGGGTTGCCGGCGAGAAAAACCTTTCAGTGAAGATTCCCGCCGGCGTTGAGTCGGGATCCCGACTCAAACTGGTGGGTGAGGGTAGTGCCGGGATCAAGGGCGGACCTCCGGGCGATCTTTATGTGGTTATCCAGGTCAAAGAGCACCCGATTTTCGTTCGTGAAGGGAACGATATCATCTGTCGGGTACCCATCAGTTTCACGCAGGCGGCTCTGGGGGCCGACATTGAGGTTCCCACCCTGGATGGCAAGCAGAGGCTGACCATTGCTCCGGGAACTCAGTCCGGTCATCTCTACCATTTGAAAGGTCAGGGTGTCCCCCACCTGCAGGCCTATGGCCGCGGGGACCAGATTATTCAGGTGGTGCTGGAAACCCCCACCAACCTTACCAGCCAACAACGGGAGCTGCTGGAGGCTTTTGCCAGGGAAAGTGGTGAGGAAACCCAGCCGGAGCATAAAAGTTTTTTTGGCAAGGTGAAGGAGATGTTTGGCTGAGAGGGGTGTCATGGATGAGTTTTTGCTCAAAATCCCAGGGTCAACATCCAATCTAGGCCCGGGTTTTGATTCTTTCGGTCTCTCACTGCCACTCTATTTGACGGTCAGACTCCGTCGTTCCTTATCTTCCCGCGATCATGTTTCTTTTGCCGGTGAAGGCTTTCACCCATCGCAGCCGATTCCCGCTGACAATCTTTTTCTTGCCGCCTATCACCGGGGTTTGGCAAGGTTTGCTGACAGCCCTAGACGCTCCTATTACGATATTGCGCTTCACAATGCCATTCCCCTCAAACGTGGCCTCGGCAGCAGCGGTGCCTGTGTTATTGCCGCGCTGCTGAGTGCTGCCCTGGTAACCGAGCAGTTTCCTTCCTTGGATGATATCCTTTCACTGGCTGTCGAGCTGGAAGGCCATGGTGATAATGTAACTCCTGCCCTGTTGGGGGGGTTCACCATTACCCTCGCCGGTGATAGCTTGTGCTATCGGAGCTATCCGGTTATGCCTTCCCTGCAGGCACTGGTTATTATTCCCAGCCTGCAGCTGGCCACCAGTAGGGCCAGGGCGGTGCTGCCGGTCACCGTTCCCATCGGTGATGCCAGGGATAATATTGCCCGGGCAGCCCTGCTGGTTACCGCCTTGCTGCTTGGTGATCTGAGCGTTCTTCCAGAGGCAGCCAGGGATGCTTTGCATCAACCCTATCGCCAGCAGTTACTGCCCTATCTTCAGCCAATGATCGAACTCAGTTATGCCCATGGTTCCCTGGCAACATTTCTCAGTGGTTCAGGGCCGGCTTTTCTTTGTCTGGTGAGGGCCGGCGGGGAAGAGCTGGGGGAATGCCTTTGCCTGGCCATGGAAGAGGATTTTTCCCAGCCGTCCCGGTATCAGCTTCTTTTCCTGGATAGTGCTGGTGCCCTGGTTGCGGCGCCTGGGCATGGAGAGCTTTCGTGGAAAGACAGCTGCCGGTGGCAGCAGTCGCTGAGAGCTAGCCGCCGCTGACAACTATAATGTTTTCTACCAAGGTGACATAAAGAGAATATGTGCACGATTTTGCTGGCCTATCGGGTCGATGAAGAATGGCCCATCATTATCGGCAATAACCGGGATGAAGCATTGAGCCGTACTGCCCTGCCGCCGCGAGTTTTTTCCAACGGCAGCCGGCAGCGATGGATTGCGCCGCTTGATCTTGAGTCCGGAGGAAGCTGGTGGGCCTGCAACCAAGCCGGCCTGGTCATTTGTCTCACCAATCGGTGGATTGATAAACCGGCTGATGAAACAAAAATATCCCGGGGGCATCTGGTGCGCGATCTTATTCAAGCTGCCTCTCTTGATGAGGTCCGGAAACTATTGTCGACGATCAATCTGCAGGCGTATAATCCCTTTAATCTTCTGGTCATGGGGTCGCAGGGTGCTTTTCTCTACACCAATTTCCCCCGACCGTATGAGATAGGCCTTGCTGCCGGATTTCACTTTGTTGGCAACGGTGTCCTGGAAGAGGACAAGGCGATCAAGAGCCGGATGGCCCGGGGAACTTTTGCCCATCTTTGCCGTGATCCTGTCAATGCCGAGACGATGATGGCGGTGTTTCGGCAAACGTTGCGCACCGCTCTGCCCCAGGAACATATCCCCCCCCAGGGATTTAATGTCTCCCTCGACGAGTATGGGACCACGTCGTCGACTATTCTTGCTGTTTCCGGGGACTCTCCGCCACGCCTGCAGCTTTATTTTTCTCCCGACAACCCTTTGCGCCGCTCCTACGACGATTATTCCGGGTTGAACCTGGTGATGCGTTAACAGACAGGTCCGGAGCTGGCAGTCCTCCGAGTTCTGTACGCAGCAATTTTCGTCAAGGCATTGCCGTGTGCGGGTTGTATTTCAGCGAATTTTTCGCTGCTTTGCCGCTGGATTTTATGCCGTACCGCCCTTTCTAGTCATCTCCCCTGCTGGATAAAGGCGCTGGCGGCATTTAGCCCCCTAATAAGACGTAAAAACCTTGCATTTTCATTGCGGATTTCCTATAACCCAAGGTTGATGGTTTTGTAACAATCCATCTTTCTTGTTAAGCTGCAACCAGAGCTACTGCAGTGTACGTGTGTGTATGCCGCATGCCTCAGGTTTTGCATGCCTTGGGTTTGGGGCTGTTGAGGTGTCAGCCGGTGTTCGAAAGGATGTACCGGTTGCCATGAGTTCATCACGGTTGGCGATTGTCACTGCATAACGCTGTCAGGCGAAAAGCGATAAATCAAAGATAGAGGTAATGAGACGATATGTTACGGTATATGAGAAGAAATGCCAAATCATGGATTGTTAAGCTGGTTTTTTTTGTTATTATCGTGGTCTTCTGCTTTTGGGGGGTCGGCAGCATGAAAACAAAAAAGCAGAATATGGTGGCTTCGGTCAATGGTTCGGTTATTACGCACAATGACTTTGGCAAGGCATACCAACGGCTGGTACAGCGTTACCAGGAACAGTATAAGGATCAGTTTAACGCCGAGTTGGCAGCTCAGCTGCGGTTGAAAGAGCAGACCCTGAACAGTCTGGTTGATCGACAGTTGATGCTCGACTTTGCCAGTCGCTACAAACTGCAGGTGAGTGACGATGAGCTTCGCGGACGTATTGCCACCATGGCTGCTTTTCAGAATAACGGTCTTTTCGACCAACAACTCTACCAACAGCTGCTGAGCTACAACCGTTTAACTCCGGCCGAGTTTGAAACCAGTTTGCGGGATGATCTGCTGATTGACAAGATCAGCAATCTGATCCGTTCAGGAGCTAAAACCGCCCCCTTCGAGATTGAACAGCAGTATCTGCAGCAGCAGGAAAAGATTTCCTTGATGCTGGTGAAGTTGAAGCCGGAGCAGTATCTTTCTGATGCCGCCCTAGATGCTGCTGAGCTGCAAAACTATTTTACCGAGAATCGGGAAACCTTCAGGGTCCCTGAAAAACGACAGATCAGGGTGGTAACCCTGGATCATGCCGTGGAGCGGCGGGAGATTCATCTTGATGACGGGGAAATTGCCGCTTATTACAATGAACACCGTGGTGATTTTATGGTGCCGGAAAAGGTCAAAGCACGCCATATCCTCCTGAAGGTGGCAGCGGAAGATCCTCAGGATGCCTGGGATAAGGCCCATGCCCAGGCACTGGAACTGGTCGGCAGGCTGCAGTCGGGGAAGGAAACCTTTGCTGAGCTTGCCAAGGAATATTCCCAAGGACCCTCGGCTCCCCGTGGTGGTGATCTTGGCTGGTTTGCCCGGGGAGCGATGGTGAAGCCCTTTGAAGATGCTGCTTTCCGCCTGCAGGCAGGCGAGTATACCCGTAAGCCGGTACGGACCATGTTTGGCTATCATTTGGTTCAAGTTGATGAACGCCAGGCAGCCCATACCAGGAGCCTGGAGGAGGTGCGGGGTGAGATTGAGGCAAAGATCATTGATGAACGTCTGCCGACGCTGGTTTCCCGAAAGATTGACAACCTTGCCAGCCAGATGAAGGATGTGGAGCCGGACCAGTTTATGGCAAAGCTTGCTTCTTTTGGCCTGACGGCGATGGAAAGCGAGTTCTTTGCCCAGAATGAGCCGATTGCCGGGATTGGTAATGTTGTTCTCCTGGCGGCAAAAGTTTTTGCGACGCCGGTTGGCTCAACCGCTAGGGTGGAAAATACCCTTAATAAAAGCTACTTTTTTTTAGTATCCGGCAAGCAGGAAAGTTTTCTGCCCGAATTGACCCAGGTAAAAGATGAAGTTGAACATGCATACCGGCTGGCAATGGCCAGGGTGAAGGTGAAGAATCTGGCGGCCGATATCCTCGCTCGGGCAGGCGACGGCGTAGGGCTGGAAGAGGTTGCCGGGCAGGCCAAACTGACGGTTGATCATACCGGCCTCTTCCCCAGGGGAAGAGGGTTTATTCCCACCATCGGTGTTGACCAGCAGCTGAGCAAAAGATTGTTTGCCCTTTATCCCGAAAGACCTCTGTATCCTGAACCGCTTGTCTATCAGGACATGGTTTTTCTGGCTCAGCTGGAGGAACGAAAAACGACTGAAAGTGAAACCGAAGCGGCGGCGCTGCGGGAGGATTTAGCCTCTCAGTTGCATCGCTACCGGGAGTTCCAAGCACTGAACAACTTTTACACCTATTTGCGTCAGGAGGCTGATATTGCCATAGCGCCGGGAGTCCTTGAGGAATAAATACCTTCCATCGGGAGTATGTGCCATCGTACGCGCAAAGGGGCTGAGTGTTGATCCCAAAGGGGGAAATATCTGTTGACAAACTGGAGATCTATGTGGTAGGTACTTTTTTCCAATAAATAAGGTGCTATTGTGGGGCTGTAGCTCAGCTGGGAGAGCGCTTGACTGGCAGTCAAGAGGTCGACGGTTCGATCCCGTTCAGCTCCACCACTATCAGTTCATAATCAGTAGAAAAAGCCATGGGGAGATGACCCAGTGGCTTTTTTTTTCTGGTTCCCATTGACAGAGGAATGATCAGAAACTATATTTATTTTAATAGTCCACTAAACAATGTCTAGGGTTGTCGAGTGGTAATCCAGTGATGCTGCAAAAGCGGTTTTTGGTGAGGAGGTGAGGTCTGATGAAGATTGTGAGGTCAGATCGGGAAATTGACAGTGTCGAGGTCGCCAAGCTCCTTGACACCAGTCCTGATAATGTCAATTATATGGCTAGAAAAGGTATCCTGCCAGGCTATAAAGTGAGTAAATTCTGGCGCTTTAATAAACGTGCTATTTCCCGTTGGATAAAAGAGCAACAGCTGGTAGAGGCCTAGAGGTGATACGCCAAAATTGAACGTTGTGTTCAAGGTGGTGGCATAAAAAAAGCCGCACGTAAAACGTGCGGCTTTTTTTATGCTCTTGTTGGGCAGCCTGGCTGTTTATTTGTACCAGTTGGGATTATATTTGTCCACCAGGTCTTCGATCCACGAGTGAGAATAGAGAATATCTCCGTTGCAGCACTTGATACTGCGGTAATAGACTTGGAGCTCAACACCCAAGGATTTCTCATCAACATCCTCACCTTCCATCAATTTCCTGGTCAGTTCATCTACTGCCGGAATCTGACCGTGGCACAAAGCAATCATCTCTGCGTCATAGGCATCAACGATGGAGGAGTAGATGCCCAGATATTTATGCATTGCCTGATAACCGCGATTGAGGAAATGGCGCAGTTCATTAGGCGTCCCGTTGGAGATGTTGGAGAGGCCGCAGGTTGATTTGGCACCGGGGGCGAAATCGGGGATCAAGGGCAGGAATTCAAGGAAAGAGGCCACCTGGCCCGGATCAACACAGACCGGCAGGACGATGGGGTCAATCCACATTTTTTCCGCCGGAATGTCATATTCCAATGCCTTATTGTAAATTTCCGCTGCACACATGCCGCGTTCATTGACATCCCGGGGAATGCCTTCTTCGCTGAGAGTCAGGGCGACAAAATCACAGCCGTACTCTTTGACGATGGGCATCCGGGTTTCAAGGCTGTCAGTCTGGGCGGTGATGGAGTTAACAATGCAGGTCTGCGGGCTTCTGGAAGCTTTCAGGCCGGCAATGATGGCCTGATGATTGGTGCTATCCAGGGCCAGAGGAAGTTTGGATACTTCTTCAACGGTTTTTACCAGCCAGGCCATCATCTCATCGCCGGCTTTGCGTGCCGGCCCGAGGTTCAGATCCTGATAATCTGCTCCGGCCTCTTCCTGCTCAATGGCCATTTTCTGCACCGGTTTGGGATCACGTTCCTTGATCGCCGGCCCGATGGTTTTTGACATGATATTGATGCTTTCAGCAAGTGCTAATACGTTTCCCATTTTTTTCTTGCCTCCGTTTACTGAAATAAAACTATTTTCTATTGTGTACGGTTGGGTAAAAAGATAGGAGCAGGCATTGCCAGCTCCTATCTTGCTCCTGTGTGTACCCTAGACAGTCATGTCTTTAAGGAATTTCGGCAGATCTGAAGCCTCGCGGGTGCCGATAATAACCTCCCAGTCGGAGCCGAGTTCTTCCTGGAATTCACCGGAGAGCTGGGCCACATAACCGGGAATGATAATTTTGTTGTGGCTGATCTTGTCACGAATACCCGATTTCACCGCAAAGGGCGCCATGGCGTCAGCAACGAATTTGCCGGCTGACCAGGCGGTCAGTACGGACATCCCTTCAACATCCATAATCAGCAACCAAGTGGGTACCCGGCTGGCCTCAATTTCAGCTGAGACGATGAAGTAGGTAAGGGCAAAGTTGGTGGTGATAATAACCGGTGAATCAGGACCGGGTTTATTGATCTCATAGATCCCTTCGTCCATGATCATCGGCCGCTGCGGATCGGTGTAGATGTTGAGGCGTTGCACCAAGAGAGGCAGCATCCGTTCCTTGTCCACATCGCTCATGACCACGATGCCGCCGTACTTGGCGATCGCGATAGCGGCATACAGGGCTTCCTTGTAGGGATCATCGGTCATGGCGCAGACGACGTTAATGGTCGGATAGCCGAGATCTTTATTTTTGGCCTTCAGTGCTGAGCGGCGAACCTGGTGGTTGTCGACGAACATCTGCTTGAGGGTGGTGGCACCGGTATCGAGAACGATATCTTTGACTCCGGCATCGACGATTGTCTTGGTGAAGTTGGAAACCGCTTCAAGGGAATCGCCTTTGGCAACCACGGACGCTTCGTTTTCTATGGCAATGGCGGCAACCTTGTCAGCGTTGTCAGCGGTAGCGGCATAGAGCAGTGCTTTTCTGCCTTTGGCAGCCTTGGCACCGGCTTCCAGGGCAGCAAGATCATCACTGCAGAGAATCAGGCCTTTTTCCGTGGCGCCCATGGCTTTGGTAACCAGGGCGGCAAACTTGCCGGCATCACCGCTGGTGTTCTGAATGGCCAGCAGGTTCGGGGCCAGGGTCAGGCCAACGCGTTCGAAAGAAACGGTATTGAGGTTGTTGATTTTAGCATCCACATCACCATCAGCCATGGTATCGGTAACCAGGACGGCAATCGCAGTGGGATTGATGAAGGTTTTTTCATGCCGGTACATGACCATCTCTTCACCAACTTTAATGGCATTGTCGCCGGTACCGATAACCACGCCGCGGATTGGCGGTGCAGAGGCCTCGCTCAGCTGAGCTTTGGCTTCATCGGAAACATAAGGGCATTTGTCCAGTTCGGCTTTACCCCCTGCCAATTGCATGGCAAAAGCCAAACAGGTAGGGCTGCCGCACTCTTTACAATTGGTTTTGGGGAGCAATTTGAAAATTTGGATTCCAGTGAGTCCCATTCACTTATCTCCTTCCGTAATATAGTTGGTTTGCTGCCCCCCACTCTCTTGAAAACCGCGAAGAGATATGAGGAAAATTGACTACCTGGTCAGGTCTTCTGGCTGACGGATCGTCCTACTTGCCGTTCCTTCCCAAACATTAATTGCTCAGTGGTTTGTCACGGTTTTCGTCCCCGATCACAGCGGCGGGTCCGCTCCCGACTTGCACGGGATTCCCTTAGGCCAGGTAGTATATCTTCTCCAGTGTGCTTCAGGTTACATCAACGGATCCATTTCCAGGGCCGGGTGACCAACTTCCGTCATGAAGGCGATCACTTCTTCCTCGGTAGTGGCGTTTTCTTCAGTGGCGATCATATCGTAGAGGTTTGGTACCCCAATCTCTTCACCACGTTTTTCAATAACATCTTTCATTTGCTCTTTCAGCGCTTTCGGCAGCCATGCCAGGCGCTTAATGCCACCTTCGGCGGAGACAAACTTTTTGCTGCCGATATAGAATTTGGAGATGCCGACAAAACCGGGAGTCTGCATACCACCGCCGACGCTGCCGGCCAGGGTTGAGAAGGCCATGCCGCAGGGGGTATCACCGGTGTAGTCGCGATCGACCACCATGATCGCATTGGCAGCGAACAGGCAGGCACCGATGGCTTCAAAGCAGCCGCAGGAGGTCATGGGGTCTTCCATGATGGAGTAGGCGGCAAAGCTTTCAAAGGCGTTGCCGGAGGCCGGTACGACAAATTCGTCTACCCCTTTCCATTTGCCGAGGCGTTCATCAACAACATCGCCCTTTTCGATCGGCTGGTTAGGCCCGTGGGGGTTGATTTCATAGGAGGCCCGGCAGTCAAGCCAGTTGTAGGCGCCGCACAGCCCCGGCCGTTCCGGCGTTACAACGCAGACATGGGTCGGTGCAAAAGACTGGCACAGTGAACAGGAATAGTAGGTTTCAGTGGTTTCATCGATCATGTCAGCCAGGCGGTTGTCGCGTTCATGCCAGGTTTTGCGGGCGACTTCCAGCAGTTCCTTCACTTTATCGGCATCGGTATAAATGGTTACCTGGACCTTGTCGACGATGGCGCCGAACTCATTGTGCATCTTGGCGTGCAGAATGGTGCCGAAATGTTTGAGGGTGAAGCCGGCTTCATAAGCTTTCTTGGAAATCCGCATCCAGACGATGTCACGCTGACCGATGTGCAGTACACCTTCAGCGCCGTTCAGCAGGTGGTGACACTGACGTTCAAGAATCGGCTCAAAGTCCTCCTGGAACTTCCGGCCGGCCAGTTCGATCCAGATGCCGATGGGCAGCAGGCCGCCGGCTTCCACATCTTTCAGATCGGGGCCGACAACTTCAAACTTGCCGTCTTCAACTTCATCCAGCGGTTTGGAGTAGGCAAATTCAAAACCGAAAGATTTCGGTCCGCCCAACTCGATCTGCATGGCGTCCTTCTTGATCCGCTCACCCTCGAAGGCCGGACCGTAGGAAACCGGGATATCGATCTTGGTGATGGTGATCTTCAGGCCGCGAACTTCGATACCCTTGGCAACAATCTCTTCCTGCGGAATGTTGGAAACCACGTGTTCGTAGGTACAAACACCGGTGGGCAACACTTCGGGAATGTCGGTGTCGGCAATGGTGGGGAAGCCCCAGTTGATGGCGCCGGCAGCGGCGGCATATTTTTCATCGTCCACTTCATCCAGAGCCAGGACAAAGGCGAAAACCCGGTTTTTATTGTAGAGCAGGTTGCCTTTGAAGTCGCCCGGCTTGATGCCGCCGAAGGTCAGGGCGGCGCGGGTGGCAAAGCCGAGGGCATGAATGGCGGCTGAAGTGTCTTTACCGAAAGGTACCAGGCGGGTATTCCAACCCAACTGGACGCCGCCTTCCTTCAGCTGTTCGGCGAAGGAGATCCCGGTGTTGGGATTGCAGCCGGCCATGAACACGTAGATGCTTTTTTCCTGCAGCTCCTTAGCGATTTTAACCGCAGTTTCCACATCCTTGGCAGCACCGACGACCGCAGCAAAGCCCGGAGCGGAACCGTCAACGAACTCAACGCCGCGTTTCCGTAGAATGATGTCATCAGCCGCACCCAGCCAGATGTCAGGATCGGTATCTTCCGGATCTTCCTTCATCGGCAGGTAGGGGCAGTTTTCCAGATATTTCAGCGCTTCTTCAACGTCGAAGGCAAAAGCGGTTGCCATGCCGGCATCCAGGCCTGGGCCAAGATAGGGCAGCCAGCAGTTTTCCGCCGGGATTTCCGGCAGCAGGTCGCGGCACATTTTAATGACTTCCGGCATATCGCCGAGTTTTTCCACTTTGTAGCCGGTCATGCCATAAATAACCGGCAGATAATACCCGGTGTTGGGCAGTTTAACGTCGTGATCTGCACCAAATTTGGCGATGGCGGCATTGACTTTGCCTTCGACCCGATCGACAACGGCGTGGGCACCGCGGATTGCAGAACTGATAATAAGTTTTGACATCCTTTCATCCTCCTGCAGGCTTCTTGCCTGCCATTATAGCGTAGCGTTTGAAAAATCTAGCTTAATTCGGTGAAAACTTCTTCGACCAACTTGACTGCATGGGGGTTTCTCATGATCAGCAGGTTGGAACCGCACAGGGCCATGTCAACGGCAGTCATCGCTTCCCAGAGAACGCCGCGTTTCTCCATGTCGGGGCCCATCGCCGGTTCTTCTTCCACCGTCAGTTTCACTTCCCGGGATTTCCAGCACTCTTTGCCCAGGTCATTGATCATCGGACACTGCATCTTCTCGTCATTCTGCGACAGGGCAGCCAGGGAGATCCTTTCCATGACCGAATAGGAGTACTCTACGCCGTAGCCTAGGGCACCGGTTGAAGGCTCCATAATGATTTTTTCCAGGGGCAGGCCCAAATTGCTGATCAAAATATTCATCTGTTTGGCCATATTGACGTCGATGGGGCTCTGGGAAACCACGCAGTGGCCATATCCCAGGGCGGCGGCGGCAATCTTCTTGTAGTTCTCTTCCACTGCCGGGCCCACCAGCAGATTCATGCCTTCGCATGCTTCGCAGACTTTGGCCAGTACTTCGGCATCCTTCTCCACGTTGCCGCTGCCCCAAACCATCAGCGGAACGGAGATGGCGCCAGCCACTTTTTTGACCAGATCGGCAGCGTAGGCCGCATCCTTGTTTTCCCCGTTAGGATCGGTGGCCGCCAACTGGAGGCAGATCATTTTGGCGCCGTATTCATCAACATTCTTTTTGGCCCAGGCAACCGGATCGTTGATCACATCCTTGAAGGGATCAACCACTGCCGCCGGCCATTCGGGGTCAACCACATCGTAGACTTCCATGGCGATGAGCGGTTTCTTACCGAGCTCACCATCAAAGTCGCAAAAAGGCATAGTGGCCTGACCGCCGACCGCTACCGATTTGTCACCGGTACCGATTACCAATGTTCTCATTTTGCCGGAATATTTTTCCGACACTGCTGCAAATGCCATGTTTTCATTCTCCTTTCCTTAAAGTTGTTCTAACCTTTTATGTTATTTGCACTATCCGTACAAGGAATTGTATACTGCATAATGCCCACCAGGGAAAATATTCTATAGTGGATTTTTATTGCAAATACAAGGGAAAAATTGTCTCCATAATTTCCCTTAAAGTGCAGTAGGAAACTGCTTCAGCAGGGACTTCCACCGTTGCCTTTCCCTGGCGGTCAAACTGGGCGATCAGGGGATCGTCGGGAATGATGCCGGCCAGTTCCAGACCAAGGGAATCGATCAATTGCCGTGCTTCAGGGGAGATTTCACCCTCGGGAGCACGATTGACAATCAGGGCTAGTTTCTTGATGTTCAGGTTCAGCTTGTCAATCAGTTCCTTGATCCGGCCGGCGGTGCGGATGCCCCGCAGGCTCGGGTCGGAAATGACCAGCAGGACATCGATATCTTTGGTCAGCAGGCGGCTCAGGTGCTCCAGCCCGGCTTCGTTGTCCATGACCAGATAATCATACTCATTGATCATGAAGTCGATAAACTTTTTGCACAGGGCGTTGGCATAGCAATAGCATCCCGCCCCTTCCGGCAGGCCCATGACCAGCAGATCATAGGTGCCGGTTTCCACCAGTAGTTTCTGAATGTTGTATTCCATGTACGCTTCTTTCGTCATGCCGGCCGGAACTTCGGTTTTCATTCCCTCCCGTAGTTCACCAATGGTTCCCGGGACCTCCACCCCCAGAACTTCACTCAAGTTGGCATTGGCATCGGCATCGACGGCCAGAATGGGCCGCTTCACTTTTTCTGCCAGATAACGCAGGAGCAGGCCGGTGAGGGTGGTTTTTCCGGTACCGCCTTTGCCGGCAACAGCAATTGATTTCCCCATAATTGTATCTTACCTCTTGATTATTTCCACGGTTATAATGGTTCGCTTTACCCGGCTCATCTAGCTCTTTTCCAGCACTTTCATCACCTCCGGGAAAGCGTTGGTGTCGGTATGCGGCAGAAACAGGGCCGCGACATATTCATCCATGAATTTCATATTGTTGGCCAATTCAATATTGGTCATCATTTCTGAAACCCGCTGGGCATCCTTCATCATCTCCCGGGAAAAAGAAACCAGCCGGGCTCCCAGCAGTGCCCCGTTGCCGACAAACATGAATTTATCGGCCGGCAGCTCCGGTAGCAGACCGATAAAAATTGCCCGCTCAAGGTTGATGAACTGGCCGAAGCCGCCAGCGATTATCACCCGGTCAAGTTCAGCAAAGCTCAGGCCGACGCTTTCCAGCAGAATGCGGCAGCCGGCGTAGATGGCACCTTTGGTGCGGATCAGGTTGTCCAGGTCGCCTTCGGTGATGGCGATGTCGCCGATCCCTTCAGCCGCCTGCTCGGCAGTGACCAGGACATATTCCCAGCCGTTTTCCCCTTCCCGAACCCGCGTTGTTTCCAAGTTGCGTTTAAATTTGCCATTAGGTTCAATGATGCCGGTGAGCAGCATTTCAGCCACCGCATCGATCAATCCGGAGCCGCAGATGCCCAGCGCCTGCTGGTTGCCCAACGTGATGACCATTGGCTCAAAGGTTTCCGGATTGATGCGCACCTGTTCAATGGCTCCCCGGGTTGCCCGCATCCCGTTTTTTACCCCGCCGCCCTCGAAGGCCGGCCCAGCTGAGCAGGAGGTGCAGACCAGCCAGTCACAATTTCCCAGGACGATCTCGCCGTTCGTGCCGACGTCAATATACAGCGTCAGGTCATCACGCTGAAAAATCCCGGAGCCCAAGACCCCGGCGACAATATCGCCGCCCACATAGGAGGAGACCAGCGGGAAGGTGTACATGTGGACATGTTCAGGGAGGTCAATGCCGAAATCACTGACCCTGGCCGGTGGAAAGAAGTTAGCGGTGGGTACGTAAGGATCTTCCCGGACATACTTCGGATCAATGCCAAGGAGCAGCTGGGTCATGGTGGTGTTGCCGGCCATCACCAGGTGGGAGATCTGTGATCGGTCGATGCCGGCCGCATGCAGCAGGCTGCTAATGATCTCGTTGAGATCCTTGATGATGGACAACCGCAACTCTTCCAAGCCGCCCTTTTTCTGGGAATGGACAATACGGCTGATGACATCTTCGCCGAAACGGACCTGGCTGTTATACTTGGCATCTTCCGCCAGCAGGTTGTCGTCACAATCCTCATCCTGCGATTTTGCGTTCACAACTCGGCATTCCACCAGGTTGAGCAACTGGCCCTTGACGGTGGTGGTGCCGACATCGATGATGATCGAGTAGTTTTTCTTGGTGGTATCGCCTGGCTCCAGATTGATCAGCTTAAGACCCTTGGGGTTGTAGACCAGGGTCGCGGTCACCCGCCAGTCCGCATCACGCAGCAGATGGCTGAGCCGCCGCAGCAGCGGGAAATCGGTGGAGATTTTTTCCTGCTTGTAGCTCTGCTTGATGTGGCGCATCAGGCGACCAAGGTCACTCATATTGTCGTCGGCGGTGGGTGCAGGCAGTTCCAGGTAGAGTTTGAATACGGCGGGATTGATGGTCAGCCCCTGGACCAGGCTGTTCAGGTCACGGGCCTTGAGAATATGCCGCTGGCCGCCCGTTTTCTGCTTAAGAACCGAGTTGTCAATTCGCGACTCGGGCGGAATGCTGACCACCAGATCCTCGATGACTTTGGTCAGGCAGGCGAGGCGGTAATTCTTCTCCCACTGCTCATCACTGAGTTTGGCGGACTGTTTGGCATCTACCTGGCCCTTTTCAATAAGCACCTTGCATTTGCCGCAGGCTCCGTTGCCACCACAGGACGCATTGATATGGACCCCGGCCGCCATGGCTACCCGCAGCAGATTTTCGCCATGGCGAAAAACGTCAACGGTGATATTGTCGGGCTGAAATGTTACTTTGTGGATAGGTGCTGGCATTGAGAAAAATATAATTTTCCGTTCAAATATTGTTTTATCAGACCCTTCCTTAAAACGAAAAAATCTGAAGCGACTCCCTGGTGGTTTTCCAAGGGGTCAGTTCAGCTTTTTTCGTTTTAAGGGAACCTGCAGGCGGTTCTTTGATGGAACCGCCTGCAGGTTGTGGGTAGTTGTGCTGCCGGGTTAGAACAGGCCTTTTACCTGTCCGGTTTCCACATCAACATCGATGCGGCGGTACGCCGGATCGGATGCGGTCCCAGGCATCAGTTTGATTGTCCCGCCCAGAGGTACGCAGAAGCCGGCGCCCTGATAGATCAGTACGTCGCGAACCGGGAAGGTGAAGCCTTTCGGCCGGCCCTTGAGGGTCGGATCATGGGACAGGGAGAGATGGGTTTTCACCATGCAGGTTCCCAGCTTGGACAGTTCGGGATCATTGTCGATCATCTCGATCTTTTTCAGTGCTTCATCACTGAAAGAGGCACCGTCGGCACCATAAACTTCGGTTGCCAGCAGTTCGATCCGCTTTTTGAGCGGCGTGCTGTCTTCGTAGAGAAGCTTGAACTGGCTTGGTTCTTCACAGGCTTCGATAACTGCCTGACACAGCTCCTGAGCGCCTTCACCGCCATACTGCCAGTGTTTGGACACCGCACAGCGGGCGCCGGCGGCTTCAGCCTGCCGTCTGATCTCGGCAATTTCAGCGTCGGTATCGGTGTAGAAGCCGTTGATGCAGACCACCGGGGTAACGCCGGCTTTTTTGACTGTTTCAATGTGGGCCAGCAGGTTGGCGCAGCCCTTGTCGACCAGGGAAACATTCTCTTCGACATATTCCTTCGCCAGCGGCCGGCCGGGAACCACCTCGGGTCCGCCACCGTGCATCTTGAGGGCGCGGACGGTGGCAACGATAACGGAGCAGCTCGGGGTCAGGCCGGAGAAGCGGCACTTGAGATTCCAGAATTTTTCGAAACCAATGTCAGCACCGAAACCGGATTCGGTAACCAGGTAGTCACCCAGTTTCAGACCGATACGGTCGGCAATAATGGAGGACTGGCCGATGGCAATATTGGCGAACGGGCCAGCATGGACGAAGACCGGCTGGCCTTCAACGGTCTGCAGCAGGTTGGGATTGAGGGCTTTGACCATCCAAGCAGTCATGGCGCCGCCGACATCAAGGTCGTCGGTGGTTACCGGTTTGCCGGTTTTGCTGTAGGCGACGATGATTTTACCCATCCGTTCGCGCAGGTCCTTGAGGTCCTTGGCGACGGCCAGGATTGCCATGATTTCCGAAGAAACGGCAATGGCAAAACCGGATTCCATCACCATGCCGTCGAGCCGGCCGCCAAGGCCGATGACGATGTTGCGCAGTGCCTGGGCACAGAAGTCGAGAATCCAGCGGACTTCAACGCGGTTCGGATCAATGTCCAGCCGTTTGAGCCCCTTTTTGGCGAGGAATTCATCAGTGTTGTTCTGTTCATGCTGCATCCTGGAGGTCAGGGCGACCATCATCAGGTTGTGGGCATTCATGATGTTGTCGATGTCACCGGTGAGTCCCAGTGAAAAAGGTGTCAGGGGAATGGTCTGGGCCAGGCCGCCACCGGCAGCTGAGCCCTTGATGTTGAAAGTCGGGCCACCGGAAGGCTGGCGGATGGCGCCGACGACGTTCTTGCCCATCAGCCCAAGGCCCTGTACCAGCCCCATGCTGGTGGTGGTTTTTCCCTCGCCCAGGGGGGTCGGGGTAATGGCGGTAACATTGATGTATTTGCCATCAGGGCGGTCACCAAGGCGTTCGAGTACCTTCATGTAGTCGACTTTTGCCACATACTTACCCATGGGGATCAGTTCGTCGCCCACCAAACCCAGCTCATCGGCAACCTGCTGAATCGGTTTCATCAGTTCCTTTTCGGCCAGGGCAGCAATCTGCCAGTCCGCCAGGTTCGGCGCATCAAATTTAGTGAAATCAAGTCCCATCTCTTTTACCTCCTGTTAAAATGAAATTTGGAAATACCCGGAATAAAAAAAGAGGGCAACAACGACATGGTGTCGAGGTTGCCCTCATCTATTTCACTTGACAAAAACCACCCTCGAAAGCGGGTTGTTTATTTTATACAGTACCGCAGTGTACACCAAAATCCCTCCACTACACTTGAAGCCATCAAAAATAGCACGTGCACATAATCACATTGCCTTTCCTTTGTCAAGGCAAAATTATTTGGCATTCAGCTGCCGGCTTGCTCTGTTTCCGGTTTGCCCATCAACTGCCGCACCCAGTCCAAGGCCGCCTCTCGACTGCTGCATTCCCCGTTCACCTGCCGTTGATGGACGGCGCGGATCATGACGCCGATTTGGGGGCCCGGTTCCAACCCCAGGGTGAGTAGATCTTTGCCGGAAATCAGCGGCTTGATAAATGATTCCCGTTCCTGCTCATAGATTGTCAGCAACTGCCGCAGACACTGGTGCATTTTCTTCTGCCGCTGGTCAAAGTTTTTCCCCCGGCTGGCCTGGGTGTCGGCTTCGGCCAGCAGCAGCAGCAGGGGCAGGTCCTCCTCCATGGTGAAGACCAGTTTGCGCAGGGTTTTTGGTTTGGCCTCGGATAAGGTAAGCAGGAGGGGGGCCAGGTGTTCCTGAACCAGTCTGACAATCCGTTTGAGCACTTTTTTCCCAAGTCCCAGGGTGGCCAGTTTTTCCTGGGCAAAATGGGCGGAAAAACGCTCATGGCCGTAGAAATGGATACTGCCGGTGTCCGGGTCAATAGTTTTACTGAGTGTTTTGCCGGTGTCGTGGAACAGGCCGGCCCACTTGAGGATGACAGTCTGTTCACTGGTCAGGGGGAGGTCAAAGAATGGATTGGCCTTTGTCAGTCGGTCAAGATGTTCCAGGGCTTCAAAGGTGTGATCCAAAACGTCCCGATGGTGAAATTCGTTTTGAGTCAATCCCTGAAGTGGAAACAGGGAGGGGAACAGGGTGAACAATGCCCGGGTTTCCCTGAGCAGCCGGATCCCGGTTGTCGCCCGCTCATGGGTCAGAATATGATGAAATTCGCTGCCGATCCGCTCCCCGGCAGTCTGCAGCAACCCTTGCCGGCCGTTGCGCATCTGCTCAATGGTTGCCGGGTCAATGCAGTAGTCCAGGCCCAGGGAGAAACGCACCGCCCGCAGAATCCGCAGGGGGTCATTGTCAAGGCTTGATTCATGAACCGCGATGATCTTCTTGGCGGCCAGCGCCTGCAAGCCGGCATGGGGATCGTGAAAATGGTCGTCGTGGATGCCGTAGGCCATGGCATTGATGGTAAAGTCGCGCCGCCGGAGGTCTTCGGTAATCGATCTGCCCTCCATGGGGGTCAGGTCAAAGGTCACCCCCCGGCTGACCAGGCGTCTGGTAATCCGCTCATCTTTGCCCAGGGTAAAAAAGTGACTGTCCATGATCGTCGCAAGATGATCTTCCCAGATTGCCAATTCCTGCGGCCGGCAAACAAGATCAACATCGGCCAGTTGTCGCTCCAGGATGAGGTTGCGAACCGTGCCGCCGACAATGAACAGGGGTAGACAATGGCGGTGGGCAACCTCCATCAGCCGTGTCCAGCCGGGGAGGCGGCTGCCAAGATGGGCTTGCAGGGCATCTGCGTCGAAGATGTACGGTGTGTCAATCATCAGTTCATAGGGGGGTTGGGATTGAGGTGCAATGAGCTTCCTGAATGATTGGCAAAGGGTGGCTTACGGTGCCAGGTGAAGGAAATTATCCAGGATCTGCATGCCGGCTTTGGTCAGGATCGATTCCGGGTGAAACTGAATGCCCCAGACCGGCAGCTCCCGGTGTCTGACACCCATGATTTCCTGATCATCTGTTGCCCATGCGGTTATCTCCAGGCAGGATGGCAGCGAATGCCGCTCAATGACCAGGGAGTGGTAGCGGGTGGCCTCAAAAGGGTTGTCGATGCCGGCAAACAGCTCCTTGCCATGGTGGCCGATCAACGAGGTTTTGCCATGCATCACGCGGCCGGCCCGGACAACATGGCCGCCAAAAGCCGCGCCGATTGCCTGGTGCCCCAGGCAGATGCCGAGAATGGGAATTTTGCCGGCCAAGGCGGTGATGGCGGCGACGGAGATCCCTGCTTCCTTCGGAGTGCAGGGTCCGGGAGAGATGACCAGGCGGTCCGGCTGCAGTTCAAGCAGCCGGGCAACGGTCAGCTCATCGTTGCGGTAGACAGTGACCTGCTGCCCAAGGATTCCCAGGTACTGGACGATATTATAGGTAAAGGAATCGTAATTGTCGATCATCAACAGCATGGTATCTCATATCCTGGCATACTGACGCCACGTCAACGCTGAACTGACGAAGCGCCAGAGAAGAATTTTGTTTGATGCCGAAACCGTTGAGAACCGGCTGCTGCTTTGGGCGGATTCCCAGGCTCAACGCGTGGATGATATCCCCATAGTTCCTAATGGTAGATATGGCTGCGGGTCAATGGCAGGTCATTAACCAATCCCCGGGTAAAAGTCAACTGGTAAAGGTTGAGGTTGCCATGGAGAAAATTGACCGAACTGCCGTTGAGATACAGCCGCCAGCAGCGGATAAACTGCTCCACCGCATCGGGGTCTTCCTTGAACAGGGCGCGGATCGGCTGGAGTTTGCTCTCAAAGCGTTTGATCCAGTGCTCAAGGGTGAGATGGTAATGACGGCGCAGATTCTCCACCTCAAGGATGTCCAGATCTGCAGTTCCCATGAAACGGCAGATATCATACAGTTGCGGCAGCTCTCCACCGGGGAAAATGTAGGTGGTTATCCAGGCATCGGTGCCAGAGCCGTCATTTTTGCCGATTGTGTGCAAAAGACCGATCCCCCCGGGTTTCAGGAGTTTTTTAGCCTGGTCAAAAAAAGTCGAATAGTATTTCCTGCCCACATGTTCAAACATGCCGATGGACACTACCTTATCATAGGTTCCCGTGGCGTCACGATAATCCTGCAGGTGAAACGTAATCCGGTCGTCAACTCCGGCCCGCCGGGCCCAGTCGCGGGCATGGTCGAGCTGGTTACGGGAGAGCGTGTAGCCGGTGCCACTAATCCGGTAATGGGTGGCGGCATAGATCAGCATGCCGCCCCAGCCGCAGCCGATATCCACCAGCCGGTCACCGGGCTGGAGCTGCAGTTTACGGCATATATGCTCATATTTATCCTCCTGGGCTTTTTCCAATGACTGGTGGGGATCCTTGAAGTAGGCGCAGGAGTAGGTCATGCTTTCATCAAGCCACTCCTGGTAAAAATCATTGCCGCGATCGTAATGGAAGGGAATCGCCTGGCGGGCGCCTTTGGCCGAATTGAAGTTGCTGAGGCTGCCCCGCAGGGAGGAGAGCCTGGCAAGGCCCGGCAGCTGGCAACTCTCGTAAGCCGGTTCCAGTCCCAGTTTGATTACCTGCTGCAAGTTGCCGAAGACATCAATATCGCCGGCCATGTAGGCTTCGCCAAAGCCGAGTGATCCGCGGAAGAAGGTCTGCTGGACGGCTTTTTTGTTGTGAAAGCGAAGGGTGCAGCGATTGGCCTGGTCGGCCTCCCCCGGGCCGTACTCCCGTTTGTCTCCATCCCAGAAGATAACTGTCAGCGGTTCGGAAGTGTAGCGGCTGGCGAGAGAGTGGACCAGCTGCTTCAATGGTACCATGTCCATGGTTCAACCTCCTGTATCCAGTTAGCATAAAGGTGCATGCTCATCGGGAAAAGAGGCCTGAATCTTCATGGTTATGCCAGGCAGGGATGCCGTGTTCATCCGGACCTGCGGGCATCCCGGGGGATGCTACTTGGCAAACCCCTCAACGATCAGGGTGCCGCTTTTGGCGTCTTTTCTGACCTGCAGATAGCCCTGCTTTTCCGCATCTTTGAGCATTTCACTGAAAGAGCGATAGCCTAGAGATGATTCGTTAAAGGAGGGCCGTTTGCGCTGCATGGTTTGCTTGACCATCGACGACCAGAGAATTTCCTTGTTTTCCCGCATCAGCGCGGTAATGGAATCAAACAGCAGCTGGAAGGCTGTTCGTTTCTCATCGCTGATGTTGCCGGCAATCTTCGGCGGGGTCATCTCAGAGGCTTGTACCAGATCTTCGTAGAAGATAAACTCGTCACAATTGTCGCTCAGCAGTGGTGAGGTGCTTTCACGCATGCCGATGCCGATAACATGCTTGCCATTTTCCTTGAGCTTGGAGACCAAAGGGGAAAAATCACTGTCCCCCGAAACGATGACGAAGCTGTCAATATGCTCCTTGGAGTAGGACATGTCCATGGCATCGACACACAGTCTGATGTCGGCTGAATTTTTGCCGGTCATGCCCCGCTTGGGGATCTCCACCATCTCAATGGCGGCGGCATGGAGATGCTGTTTATACTGGCTGTAAGCACTCCAGTCAGCATAGGCTTTTTTAGCAATTACTTTACCCTTCTCCACCAGGCGGGCGAGAATGGTTTCCACCTTGAAGCCGTTCTTCTTCTTATCTTTGAATCCCAGGGCAAGATTTTCAAAGTCGATAAAGACCGCCAGGGTATGTTCGGTTTCTGACATGAGTTGGTTTTCTCCTTTTTTCTTCCCGGGGATTTTGTTAGGATGCCGGCAGTGCAAGACTACCGAATCTGGATGGCAGCGTAAAAGATGACGTTCACATGCCTGCGGACCGGGTGACGTTATACAAAATAACCAATAAATCATATTATTGCAAGGTTTGTTGATAAAATGTTCATGTTTGCCGATGTTGCCCTGAATCTGCCCTTGGAGACGCTCTTTACCTACATGGTGGAGGATGTGCGGATGGCGGCGCAGCTTGAGGTTGGCAAACGGGTTCTGGTGCCTTTCCGTGGCCGGCAGGTGAGCGGCTACCTGATTTCCCTGCGTGACCAGCCGCTGGCCAACCAGCAGGGAAATCTGCTGCCGCTGACGGCGGTTGTTGATCAGCAGCCCCTTTTTTCCCCGGCCCAGCTGGCGTTTTACCGCCGGGCGGCTGCCTATTATCAAACCCCTTTCGGGGTGGCACTCCATGCTCTCCTGCCCGGTGGATTGGCGTTTCGTTCCCGCCGGGACTATGTACTGACCGGCAAACCACTGCCGGTCAGCAGAGATTGCCGCCGTCAGGAACTGGCAGCGCAAGTGGTGAACCTTCTGCAGGGGAAAGGACCGCTGTCCGCTGCCGAACTGGAGGCGGGTCTGACTGGTTCAAAAGAACAGCTTGCCGCCATGCTCAACAATGGTGTCCGCCAAGGGTGGTTGGCGTCAGCCATCCAGCTGCTGCCCCCTCTGGCTCGGGAGCGGACCGAAACCATTTATGAAATCGTCAAGTCAACGGTTCTCCTTGCCCAGGTAGGGTCTGGGAAAATGCGGCCGGAAAAGCGGCAGCTGATGGCTGAATTTCTCGGGGGCAGCCCCTTTTTCAGTCGGCGGCAGTTTCTTCAGGCTTTCCCCGGCAGTAGCGGTGCCCTGCGTCGCTGGCAAGATCAGGAGCTGGTGGCAGCCAGGCAGATCCCCTGGTTCCGCACTTTGGCGGAGCAGGATGGCGATCAGCAATTGCCCCCTGTGGTTGTGTTAACCAAAGCCCAGGAGGAGCTTTATGAGCGGATGGTGCCGTCGGTGACGACCGGTTCCTTTTCCCCTTTTCTCCTCCATGGGGTGACCGGCAGCGGTAAAACGGAAATTTATCTGAAGCTGATTAAAAAAGTCCTGTCCCTGGGGCGGGGTGCACTGTACCTGGTGCCTGAGATTGCTCTGACCGTCCAGCTGCTGCATCGGATGATCCGTGAGTTTGGCGATCAGGTGGCCGTGCTGCACAGCTCCCTGGGTGCCGGCGAGCGTTATGACCAATGGCGGCGGATCAAAAGCGGTTCGGCAAGGGTGGTGCTCGGAGCCCGTTCAGCGGTTTTTGCGCCGTTGACCAATCTGGGGCTGATTGTTGTTGATGAGGAGCACGAACCATCGTATAAGCAGGAGTCGGCATTCCCCTATCATGGCCGCGATCTGGCGCTCATGCGGGCTCAGATGACCGGCTGTCCGGTGGTTATGGGGTCGGCAACCCCGGCGGTTACCACCTATTACGGTGCCATCTCCGGTCGCTATCGGCTCCTGGAGCTTCCAGAGCGGTTGGGGGGGGACAAACAGCTGCCCCGGGTTGAAGTGGTGGATCTGGGGGCCGGTAAACAGAAGCTGTTTGACTGGGATGGATTCAGCCCCCAGCTGCTGGAGCGGATGACCCAGGTGCTGGACACCGGTCGTCAGGTGATGCTGTTTCTCAATAAACGGGGGTTTTCCCGCACGCTTTACTGCCTGGACTGCGGTCATATGCCCTCCTGCCGTTCCTGCTCGGTGCGTCTGACTTTCCACAAAGAGATTGATCGTCTGGTCTGTCACTATTGCGGTCTGACGTTGCCGGCCCCAAAGGTTTGTCCCCAGTGTCATAAACCCCGGCTTTTTCCTTTGGGGGTGGGGATCCAGAAACTGGCCGAAACCCTCGAACACCATTTTCCGGCAGTGAAAATTGCCCGGCTGGACCGAGATACCACCCGGAAAAAAGGCCAACTGGCAGCCCTGATTCATGCCTTTGCCGGTGGTGAGTATCAGATTCTGCTGGGAACCCAGATGCTGGCCAAGGGACTTCACTTTCCCAATGTTGATCTGGTGGGGGTGATTTTTGCCGATCTTTCCCTGAATTTCCCGGATTTTACGGCGGCCGAGCGCACCTTCCAGCTGCTTACTCAGGTGGCCGGCCGGTCTGGTCGTGGTGATCAGCGTGGCCTGGTTCTCATTCAAACTCTCCTGCCGCGCCACTACAGTATTCAGTGTGCCGCCCGGCATGATTACCAGGGCTTTTTTGCCCTGGAATACCAGCTGCGGCAGGAATTGAAGTTGCCGCCGGCCAGCTATCTGGTGTTGATCCGAGCCCACGGCGCAGACCAGCAGCAGGTGGTTGCTCTGCTGGGTTCGATCAGGGATGAGGCCTGTAAGTACATAAGGGACAACGGCTGGAACGAGTCTATCGTGGTCATGGGTCCGGTGCCGGCCTCCGTGGTGAAGATTAAAAACCGTTTCCGCTGGCACCTGCTGCTGAAGGGAATCCAGAGGCCCCGCCTGCACCAGCTGGTTGGTCAACTGCGGCGGCTGCCCGGCGCCCGCCAGGTAACGGTCAGTATTGATATCGATCCCCTGTCATTTGCCTGAAAATGTTTGCAGAGTGTTTTTCAGGGGTTGTTGTGTTAATGCGTTATCGCATTCATTGGTAATCGTGCCGGCTGTTTGAATGTGCTGGACAGGGGTGGTGAAATGAGGGCGGTAGTGAGCCACGATAGTTGGAGAGTCGTTGCAGAAGTGCGGCATGGGTTGGGGGGCGTTGATGGTCAATGATCTGAATACCGGGAGAATACATCTAATCGGAATCTGCGGTACCGCCATGGCTGCGCTGGCCTGCATGCTGCAGGAGAAGGGCTGGCAGGTGAGCGGCTCGGATGCTGGCAGCTATCCACCCATGAGTGACATCCTGAATGCCCGTGGGCTTTCCTTTGTCCCCGGTTACCGTCCTGAACAGCTTGATGCCGGGTTGGATCTGGTAGTGGTTGGCAATGTGGCTGCCCGGCACAATCCCGAAGTTCAGCGGGCCCAGGAGCTTGGTTTGCCCTGTCGATCACTGCCGGAAGTGTTGTGGTCAGAGTTTCTCCAGCAGGCCACCACCCGGGTGGTGGTCGCCGGAACCCACGGCAAGACGACCACTGCTTCTCTGGCTGCCTGGGTGTTGCAGGCAGCCGGCCGGCAACCGTCGTTTCTCATTGGCGGTCTGGTCAATAATTTTGCCGCCAATTATCAGCTGGGATCGCCTTCGCTTTTTGTTTTGGAAGGTGATGAATATAATGCGGCTTACTTTGATCGAAAAGCCAAGTTTCATCATTATCGACCTACGCACCTACTGCTTACCGGGCTGGAGATGGATCATGCCGATATTTTCTCCGGCATTGAGGCTGTTGAAGAGGAGTTCAGGTGGTTGATCGCTCGAATGCCGGCCTCCGGAGTTATCGTGGCTGCGGCTGACTGTTCCCGTCTTGCCACGCTGCTGAAGGAAAGTCCCTGTCAGGTGATTACCTATGGTGACCATGAGGCGGCTGACTGCCGACTGCTGGATTGCCGGCCTCAGGGTGGCGGCTCCCTGCTTACCGTTCTTGGGGTTGATCGGCAGCCGTTTACCCTGCCGACGGCCACCATTGGCAGACATAACGCCGCCAATACACTGGCCGTCTACCTGTTGGCCAGAAATCTTGGGATCAGCCGGCAACAGGCGGCGGCAGGGCTGGAAAGCTTTGCCGGCGTGAAAAGGCGCCAGGAAGTGATCCAGTGTTGGCGGCAGACCATTTTCATCAGTGACTTTGCCCACCATCCGACAGCCATTGCCAAAACGCTTGAAGCTCTGCGAGCCCAGTATGGGGACCATAGGCTGGTGGCGGTTTTTGAGCCTCGGACGGCAACCAGCCGGCGCAATCTCTTCCAGCAGGAGTTTGCCCGTGCCTTTGATGCCGCTGATGAAGTCCTGATTGCGCCGGTGTACCGGGGAGAACTGCTGCCCGACGACCAGCGCCTCGATACGGTCCGCTTGGCCGCTGATCTTGCTGTTCGAGGGATCGCTGCAGAAGCGGCAGCCAGTGTTGAGGAAATTTTTGACCGGTTGGTTCGGGAGGCTGGGTCACCCCGCCTGGTGGTACTCATGAGTACCGGCGATTTTGCCGGCTTATATGCCCGGATTCAGGGTCTGGAAGTGGCGGTTGGGGTTTGAAGGGTAAGCGGGATTATTTCGTGCTTGGAGCGGTTTCCCGGCTGTTCCCGGGTTCATTCCTGCCTGTTTGCCTGCCGATGATCCCCGGCCGGCTCCAGGTGTGGTTACGGCCCCTTGCCTTTGCGGGTACGTGGTAAGTATCCGAGATTTGCAGGGACACTGTGCCCACGGTTGTCAGTTGCCATTGATCAGGTTATGGGACAGCTGGCCTCTGGGGTGTTGATCCTTGCTTTGTCAGCAGAAATTCACCTGGCATGGTGAAATTTTATCATCAGGATGCCGACTGAAGCCATGTTTTTTCTCCAGGCTAAGAGAGGTTTACAGCATGCTTTCTGACCCTGCAATGAATCGTATGGTGCTTTCGTCCGGCTGCATTCACTGGCTGGTTCGGGAAGGCTGGTGGCATATATATTGCACCCCTCCAGCCTCCATGGAAAAGCTGCAGGAGGAGAATGCTGCCTGGCAGGGGGTGCCATGACCAAGGGGGAAGAGCTTATCCTTGCTGGCTGGAGGCGGCAGTTCAGTGCCGCCGGCGAACGGCTGCAGCTGGCTGTCGAGTCTTATGAAGAGATGGGGCATGAAGTGATGCTGCTCGATCCCGTTGATGATCTTCCGGTAGCCGTCGGGAAGGCTGGCTGTCATGGCTGCAACGCAGGGGAAATTTCCGGATTGAAGGTTATTTTCACCAGAAAGGTCTGAACGTGGCAGGACATCGCCGATGGTTTTGTTGGCCGGTTGCGGCTACCTTTCACCAGCAACATGAAACATGCCGGGACGACCGAGGGGCTCTAGTTTTATTGCCATCTGCTTGTGGGCAAAGATATAGTAATGATTATGGCATGGATGTGATGATGCCGCCAACCTGAGAAGGAGAGCATGAGTATGCGCAAGATGACCGATGTGGTGTTTGTCAGCGCCGTCAGGACGCCGATGGGCAGTTTTGGCGGGACGCTGAAGGATATGATGGTATATGATCTTGGCAGTTTCCCGGTGCGCGAGGCGTTGAAACGGGCGCAGGTCGCTGGTGACGAGGTGGATGAATCCATTATCGGCAACTGCCGCCAAGCCGGCAATCATGTCAACCCGGGCCGGACGGTGGCTCTCAAGGGCGGTTGTGCCTCCTTTGTTCCTGGCGTTACCATCAACAAAGCGTGTCCGGCCGGCATGAAAGCGGTTTCCATGGCTGTCCAGCAGATTGTCATGGAGCAGGGGAATATCGTTCTTTGTGGCGGGATGGAATCCATGAGTACCATTCCCTATATGTTAAAGGGTGCCCGGTTCGGTGGTTTCAAGATGGGCGACCAGAAGCTGGAAGATGGCTGGGGTGATAGTTTTGATCCCATTGCCAAGGTTTCCATGGGGATGACGGCGGAAAATGTCGCGGAGAAATACGGCATCAAGCGGGAAGATATGGATCTCTATGCGGTTAATTCCCATAAGCGGGCGGATGAGGCCCGGAAAAACGGTTGGTTCGACGAGGAAATTATCCCGGTGACCATTCCGGCAACCCGAAAAAAGGCGGAGTATCAGTTTGCTGTCGATGAATCGATCAAAGCCGAGACCACGGTGGAAAAGCTGGCGTCCCTGAGGCCGGCATTCAAGAAAGATGGTATGGTGACTGCCGGCAATGCCTGTGGCTTGACGGACGGTTCAGCGATGCTGGTGGCCATGGCCCGGGAAGAGGCGGAAAAGCGGGGCGTGAAGCCGTTGTTTTCCATTGTTGATTTCACTCAGACGGCGGTTGAAGGCACCTACATGGGTGAGGGGCCGGGAGTTGCCATTCCCCGGGTTCTCAAGCGGGCCGGCATGACGTTGAAGGACATTGATCTGTTTGAAATAAACGAAGCCTTTGCTTCCCAGGTCCTGGGCAATGTGGCGATGCTCAACCTTGATCTTGACTGCCTGAATGTTCATGGCGGCGCCATCGCCTTGGGGCATCCCACCGGCTGCAGCGGTGCCCGGATCATCGTTTCTTTATACTATGCCTTGAAGCGGCTGGATAAGGAGTTTGGTGTTGCCTCCATTTGTGGCGGCGGCGGCGCAACGATGGCTGTCATCATGAAGCGGGAATCATAAACGAACGGCCAATGGCTGAAAGCTGAAGGTCATAAGGTTAAAGAGGAGTTGACGATGATTGACTTGACGGGAAAAGTTGCCGTTGTTACCGGCGGCAGCCGGGGGATTGGCGCCGATATCGCCAAGCTTCTTGGCCGGTTGGGGGCGAAGGTTGCAGTTAACTACAACAAGAGTGCCGACAAGGCGGAAGAAGTGGTGGCGGCGATCAAAGCCTTCGGTAGTGATGCGCTGTCCTGCCAAGCGGATGTGGCAAATTTCGATGACGCCCAGAAGATGATGGATCAGGTCAAGGAACGCTGGGGTACGGTCCATATTGTGGTTACCAGCGCCGGAATGAACTGGGACGGGGTAATCTGGAAAATGACCGCGGAGCAATGGCAGCGGGTTATTGATGTGGATCTCACCGGCACCTTCAATTTTATCCGGGCGGCGGCGCCCCTGTTCCGGGAGCAGAACTATGGCCGGATCATTACCATTACCTCGATTAATGGTCTACGGGGCAAGTTCGGGCAGAGCAATTATTCGGCCGCCAAAGGCGGGGTTATCGGACTGACCAAAGCGGCTGCCAAGGATCTGGGCAAGTATCAGGTGACCAGCAATTCAGTGGCACCCGGTTTTATCCTGACCGAGATGGGCGAAGCGATGCCCGATGAATTCAAGCAGATTGCCATCAATGAAGGAGTGATGAAAAAAGCCGGCAAACCGGAAGATGTGGCGAATCTGGTGGCTTTTCTCGCTTCTGATGCTGCCGGTCACATTACCGGTGAGGTTATCAAAGTTGACGGTGGCCAATACATTTAAGGGAGCGGTAAAAGAGGTACGGTCGACGGTATACGGAGAAGCTTAAAACCCTGAACCCGCAACCTTGAACCGTAAACAGTTTATGACTGTTAGGCATCTCAGGATCTGGAGCGGGATATTCATTTTTTCTAGACCATCAGGACGAAGGGGGAGTACCAATGGCTGATTATCAATGTATTACCTATGAGGAGAAGGGCGGCGCGGCGTATCTGACCATTAATCGCCCGCCATTGAACTGGCTTGATATTGCCACCATGCGGGAGATGAATGAAGCCCTGGACCAGGTGCTGGCGGCCGGTGCCGAACTGAAGCTGCTGGTTATCCAGGCGGCCGGCGAGAAAGCCTTTTCGGTTGGCGTTGATGTGGCCGACCATACCGAAGATAAAGTCGGGACCATGATCGGGGTTTTTCACGGCATTTTTCGCCGTTTGGACCGCCTGGAGATTCCCACTCTGGCGGCGGTCAAAGGCGCGGTGCTGGGCGGCGGCTGTGAAGTGGCCCTGTTTTGCGATATGATTGTTGCCGCTGAAAACATTAAAATCGGCCAGCCGGAAATCAAGCTGGCGGTCTTTCCGCCGATTGCTGCCGCCGCCCTGCCGGCGATCATTGGCTCGAAAAAGGCCTATGAAATTGTTCTTGGCGGTGACGCCCTGCGGGCTCCTGAAGCCCTGGCCTGCGGACTGGTGAACAAGGTAGTACCGGTTGAGCAGTTTGATGATGAAGTGGCTACATTTGTCAGCCGTTTTACCTCCCTGAGCGGTTCGGCCCTGCGGTCAACCAAAAGAGCACTCCGGGCGGCTGCAGGCAAGCCGTTTGCCGCCGCTCTTGATGCGGTCGAAGACCTGTATCTCAATGATTGTATGAAAAACCACGATGCCCATGAAGGGTTGAGTTCTTTTCTTGAGCAGCGCAAGCCTGAGTGGCAGAATAAATGATCTCACGCTGGCTGCCGTCAAAGGAGGTTGTCGATGTCTGAAATACCTGCAAAAATCCAGACCTGGCAGATGGTCAAGCCGGGGGAGATGGTCCGAACCGAGATTGATATGCCGGCGATCAAGGCCGGCGAGGTGTGTGTGAAAGTTGCCGGTTGCGGCATCTGTCATACCGATCTGGGATACTTCTATGATGGGGTGCCCACCGTCAATGAACCGCCCCTTACTCTGGGGCATGAGATCAGCGGCACGGTGATCGGCGGCGACGCCGAGATGATCGGCAAGATGGTCATCATTCCGGCGGTGATGCCCTGCGGCACATGCCAGATCTGCAAGGCCGGCCGCGGCAACCGCTGTCTGGCGCAGAAGATGCCCGGCAACAGCCTGGGGATCTATGGCGGTTTTTCCAGCCACATCGTCGTGCCTACCGATGGGGTGTGCGTTATTGAGGATCTCAAGGGGTTGCCTCTGTCCCACTATGCGGTGGTTGCCGATGCCGGGACGACTCCCTACCAGGCGGCGATCCGGGCTGAACTGGACAAACCTTACTTCCCCGAAGGTGATCTGGTGGTGGTTATCGGCGCCGGCGGCGGCGTTGGTACTTACATGACCCAGATTGCCAAAGCCATGGGAGCCCAGGTGGTGATTGCCGTTGATGTTGATGATGAAAAGCTGCAGCGGGCCTGCCAGTACGGTGCCGACCTGGCGATCAATGTCATGGGCAAAACGGCAAAAGAGGTGAAGGGGGAGATTAAAGCTTTTGCCAAAGAGCGGGGGGTGCCCCATAATTTCGGCTGGAAGATATTTGAATGTTCAGGCTCCAAGCCCGGGCAGGCGCTGGGCCTCGAGCTTTTGTCCTTCATCGGCAAGATGATCATCGTCGGCTTCAATATGGTGAAGCATGAATACATGATTTCCCGTCTGATGGCCTTTGACGCCGAACTGATTGGTACCTGGGGCTGCCATCCCAAATATTATCCGGCAGTTCTGGAGATGGTGCAGAGTGGCAAGGTGGCCATTGAGCCGTTTCTGGAAACCAGGCCCATGAGTACGATCAGGGAGTCCTTTGCTGAAGTGCATGCCAAACCGCTGCTGCGCCGGATTGTGCTGGAACCTGATTTTTAGGAAAAACAACCACAACCGTTTACCAAATAATAATGTGCCCAGAACAAGGAGTTGGACAATGGCTTTAGAGTGGATACCCCGTGAACACGGGAAAAAAGATCATGGCATGTGGCTTGATGCCCATTTTGGCAGCGAAAGTGAAGCGCCCTGTACCATCTACGAGAAGCGGCCGGTGCTTGATCCGCAGGGAAAGGTGATTGACGGCCTCTATACCGGCTGGATCATCCTCAACAACCCCAATCAGTATAACTCCTATACCACCGACATGGTTAAAGGGGTGATTGCCGGCTTCCAGCGGGCGTCGGCTGACCCCAGTGTCGTGGCGGCAATTTTTACTGCCGTGGGTGACAAAGCGTTCTGCACTGGCGGTAATACCAAGGAGTATGCCGAGTACTATAGCAAGCGGCCCCAGGAGTATGGCGATTACATGGACCTTTTCAACGGCATGGTCGATGCCATCCTGAACTGTAAAAAACCCACCATCTGCCGGATCAACGGCATGCGGGTGGCCGGCGGCCAGGAGATTGGCATGGCGACCGATCTTTCGGTGGCTTCCGATCTGGCTATTCTCGGCCAGGCGGGTCCGAAGCATGGTTCCGCCCCCGATGGCGGTTCCACCGATTTTCTCCCCTGGTATCTGGGGATTGAGGATGCCATGTGGAACTGTGTGTCCTGTGAAATGTGGAGTGCCTATAAGATGAAGCGGCTGGGCCTGCTCACCAAGGTGGTTCCGGTGATCAAAGAGGGTGATCAATGGGTCCGCAATCCGCTGGTGATTACTGACAGCTGGGTTCAAGATGGCGAAATTGCCTATGGTGAGTTCAAAACCGGGGCAGCTGCCAAGGAGGCCCGGGCCTATGTGAAGGAGGCCCAGATTGATTTGAGCCTGCTGGATGAGGCCGTTGATGAGATCGTCTGGAAATTTGCCAACCTGATGCCCCACTGTCTGATGAAGTCCGTCGATGGCATCCGGGCCAAGAAAAAATTCTTCTGGGATCAGATGAAGCTGCCCAATCGGCACTGGCTGGCGGCGAATATGAACTATGAGGCCTTCATGGGCTTTAATGCCTTCAACACCAAGAAGATTACCGGTCAGGATACCATCGACTTCATCCGTTACCGGCAGCTGGTCGCTGAGGGTGAAGAGCTGGGTGAAAAGCTCTATACCCAGGTTTTCGGTACCCCGCAGGAATAGCCAGGATGTCATGCTCTGGGAGTGCCCCAATCGAGCTTTGCCGGGTGCGGGCATAAAGAGAGCACATGTTTTAAGTAGCGTAAAAAAAGCCCTTTCATGTCGAAAGGGCTTTTTTTATTGTCTTAGCAATGTAGGTTGGGAAAGATTATTTTCCTTTTCCCGGCCCCCGGCAGGTTATCTTGATGATTTTGCCATCCGATTTCTGATAAGCGATGGTGGCGATGGTATGCCGGCCGGCCTTGCAGTCAGTGACCTGCTGGAGTAGCAGCTGGTTATCCTGGGGAACGTAGAGGGATTGGTAGCCATACTTGAATTTCATCTCCTTACCATCCTGGGTGTTGATTTTCACCCGATAGCGATCATTATGGAGGGTGATGCTGGTTATTTTGCCGGTTACAACTTCGTCAGTTACTGGAACGATGGCTGCCTGGCTCAGAACTGCGGTTGCAAGAAAGAGCAACATTGCTGCTAAAGATAGCAATTTTTTCATGTGTTGTTCTCCTTTAAACGGAATTGTTGCCTGCATTACTGACCAATCCTCTCCTGCCAGTTGATCATGTCAATGGCCAGCGGGGGCTGGGGAATGTTTGGTGAGCCGCCCCCGCCGGCGCCACCCAGCCTGCCGCCGACGCTGACAAAAGCGCCCACCTTGCCTTCCCGAATGACAATCTTTACCGGTGAGGGAATGGATTGGCCGATGGTCCGGTAGCGGTCGGTGAGGTCATAGGCGGCGTCATCGCCGGCATCATTGGCCGGGTTGTAGTTCAAGCCGGCGGTGCCGTTGCAGTAGTTCAGGCCGTAGACCCTGGCATCCCCCCGCGGGTCACAGGGGTCATCACCATAGGGAGTGAAACTGGTGAAGTAGGCGATGCCGTAAAAGATGACTGCCTCCGAGAGGATTTTTTCACCGAGATGATTTTCACTATCGGGGATTTCATCGAGGGCAATGTACCAGCCGGCGGAGGCCCGCAAAAGAGCCTGCAGGGCATCTTTTTCGGCATCGGTGGCGCCGGAATCGACATCCAGTTCGTCATCGGTGACATCCAGCAGATCAGCTTCGGTCAGGGGGGTGCCGGCGGTATGGGCATCAACAATGCCATAGATCCGGTTGTGAATTGTTGTTTCCATCGGTTTTTCCCGATCCCCGGTACCCACAAAAAGCATATAGGTCCGATAATCACGCAGGTCGCCGGAACCGTCGATATAATCGCAATCTCCCAGGAGGGTAACGGAGGGGGAATAGAACATCTTCCGGTCGCCGCCCGAAGTGAAGACCCGGTCGGGATCGGACCAGGTGTACGTGCTGTTGTTGTAGGAGATTTTCCAGATCTGGCCGCCGAGATCGGCAAAAAAGATATCGGTGAGATAGCCGTGGCCGTCGGTAATGACCTGGGGATCAGCGACGACGGCATAGGTCATTGTTTCGGTCGGATCGCCGGCTGTTGACGAGTAGGCAACGTTTTTTACCAGTGAGCCATCGTCGGGGTTGATGATGAAGATGCCCCGGCCCATGGTGTCATCGCCTCGAGGGTCATTGTCCTCTTCGGGGTCATAGCCGCCGCCAAAGACGGCGGCGGTGATCGTCCCGCCGGCGGTTTTCATCTTGGCCAGCTGGATCTTCGACCAGCTTTGGCCCAGTTCGGCAAAGCCGGCGGTGCCGTTGGTGATCAGCCATTCCTGGGTCCAGTTGTCAGGATCGGGATCGCTGATATCCAGGCCGTAGTAAGCCCGACCGCCCCGCCGCTCACCGGTGAGCAGCTGCAGGGGTTCGATGCGGCCTTGTGCATCAAACGTGTAGCGGTAGGTGGGCGGCCCGTCAAGGAAAAACAGAGGGGCGGGAGCGGTGATATCACTGGGATTGAGGAGCTTGAGGCGGATAAGCTGGTTTTCCGGGATGTAGGCCACCACCTCGCTGCCATCGTCGTTGTCAAAGACATGGAGCAAGCCGTCATTGCCGCCTATGACGATAAAGGTTTTAAAATTGCCGTCGGCATCATAGGGAGATGACTCATACTGGATGACCGTCGGGTTGGAGTGGATCATGCTGCCCAGGGGCCAATAGCGTTTTTCAACCGGGTAGTGATCCCCGCTGCCGTCCTCGTCATAGGTATAGCCATAGACGTAGTTGAAGATCTTGTAGCGTTCGCTGTCATCAGCGGCACCCAGTTGGGCGTTGGTGAATTCACCGGGGAGGAAATCTTCCGTGGAGCCGTCATTCATGAGAACTTTGATGTTCCGGTAGCTGTAGGGGTCATTCAGGCTGGAGGCATCCAGGGCAATTTTCAGTACCTGGCCGACGCCGCCCCTTTCCACCTCGCCGCCATCATCTTCAGTGCTCCAAAAGGACTGCGAGGTTTCAATAAACTCTCCATCGCAGTCCACCGCGTCATCGCCGTTGACATCCACAACCACCCATTCCTCTTCAGTCCGGTCAGGACAGCCGTTTTTCACCCTCTTTTCAAGTTTATATTTTTTCAGGTTGCCCGTCCAGCGGTCTACTCCCGGTTTGAAAAAGGCCATATAGAGTTGGTCGCCGCTCTGGGTCTTGTTGGAAGTGTCCACCGAGATAACCGGGGCGACGTAGGATGAGCTTTCAATGATCATCAGGGCAATGGCATAAAAGGCATTGATCAGCTGCTGTTTATTGTAAGCCGCCAGGTAGACACCGCCGCCGTCCATGGCCGCATCTTCCAAAAGCGGCAGCCCCTGGACAAAGCTGAGCATGTGACAGGTGATGTTGTTGACTGAAGAGGTGGGTTCATCCACTTCAGAGCGGTCGCGGAAGCTGTGGGTGTAGAGATAGTGGGCCACATCGTCGGTATAGTTGTCTACTACCGGAGGCTGGTAAGGGTCTGACTGCCAGCCGTCACCGTCACTGTCAGTGAACGTCAGGCCGTCGATCCGTTCCCAGTTATCATCGCCGGACGGGTAGCCGTCGGAGAGGGTGATGCAATGGTTGCTGGAGCATTCCGAATCCAGCAGATGCTCCTTCTTTTCAAAGTGGTTGAAGGTTTCCTGGAGGGCGCCGCCGATGGGTGATTCGCTATCCGGTTCCGGTTCGGCATTTTCCAGCTTGTTCACCAGGTTTTCCCGGCTGGCGTCATCGTTGGTGGTGGGGTTGACCGAAGGTTCCCAGTTCTCCAGCTGATTGGTGCTGTAGTGGTTGAAGGCCCAGTTTATCTTGCCGCGGGTCATCTCGATGACATAGACGCAAGCCTCCTGGACCACGTCGATGCGGCGCTGCATCTGGTAGCCGCTGGTGGCCAGGGTGTCATCCAGGTATTCGTAGCGGTCCAGCTGGAAACCCTTGTAGTTGTTGTTCTTGGTATCGGTTTTAAAGGTGATGTGAATTTCGTTGTTGTCTTCCAGGTCGTAGGGGCCAAACCAGATATCCGAGCCCAGATTGCCCCCCAGCTTGGCCAGCAGGTTGGGATTGGAGGTATCATAGCGATAGAGGGAGACATAATCCTTATTGGAGGATTCGGTAATCAGATCGTTGAAGTGGAATTTGATCTGGCAGTTATCCGAAGGGGCGTTAAGACTCCAAACCTGATCGGCCCCGCTACCGTAGACTGCAGGGTAGTTGCGGGACTCGATGCCGGTCAGGGGGACGGAGGTCCACTCCACATTGCTGTAGGTTCTGGTTCTCCAGGTCCGGTCGTCTTCATCAACGGTGCTGCCGGTGTAGAGATTGTACATCATCTGCATGTTGATCCAGTTGCCGGTGATAAAGAAATAGACATTGGCATCGCCGTCTTCCACCTGATCATGAGCGCCGGCGGTCACCTCCTCCATGCCGCTGAAATACCAGCCGGGGGCGTTGATCTGGCCGCCAAGGCCATGGTCGGTCATGGTGTTGTCTGGGTTGGGCCGCCAATCATGGAGCAGGACATCACGGTCCAGGGGCAGGCGATCGCCGTCCAGCAGGATATAGCCGTCACCATCCACCGTAATCCGCGGGGTATGGGTGCCGTCATCAGACAAGTTGCCGTTTCGGTCTATGTAGGTGTAGGTGTGGACGACGCTGCCGACGTACCAGATGTAATCGGGATCGCCCGGATCGCCGGTGGTGGTGACCCCGTTGACGGTGATCGAGACGCCAAGATTGCCTTTGATCAGCAGAATTTCATTCCGTGGATACTGGGGGGAAGTGCCGGGACCGCCGGCGGCGTAGAAATAGTTGCTGGTTCCCCCAACGCCGCCGGTGCTGCCGGCAATCAGGTCATAGTCGCCCAGCTCGGACGCTTCATTGTAGAAACCGCCGTAATCAACGGTGTGCTCGTAGACGCCGAAATCCATGCTCCAGGAGTTGTCCAGCAGGACGGCAACATTGGGAATGGAATTCATCTCGTAGATGTCGGTATCCAGGGCGATGGCTGGAGTATTGCTGAGGCCGAAGAGCAACAGCAGGAGACACAGGAGATAAAGGTGGCGGAAAGATCGTTTGGTCTTCATGGCAAAGCCTCCAGGGAGCAGTTATAACTGGGGTCCGATTTTGCTTTCGACCGTTTCAATGCTGTTGCTATTGCGGTCGGTTTGGGTGCTGTAGACATAGAGATTGAACGAGCCGAGTGAGAAGCCGGGCACGATGGCAACCTGGTAGAAGTGATATCTGATCGTTGACTGGTAGGTGGGGCTGCCGTCAAGGCTGGCGATGGTATAGGTGCTGTCATTATCCAGGGTTGCAGGATTGGTGATGTCCGACACCGCCAGGTCGTTATCGGTGGAGATTCTCGGTACTTCGATCTGGTTGCCCCCCTCAGCAACAAAAAAATCCACGGTGGCCACCCGGTGGTTGCCGGCAATTTTCACGTCGATGCGTGAGCTGGTGGAGACGCCCACCGCCAGGACGGTGACCACCACCATGACCAGGAGCACGACCACCAGGGCCATGCCCTGGTTGTTGTTGATCGTGAGGGGTTGGTTCAGTGTCTTCATGGTTATTCTCTTTTCATGGAACCTAAGTAGATGGGTCTAAATCTGGTTGCGGTTGATGCCTCGCCCTTGATGTTCCAGGTTGTTTCCACCTCGATGGTTTTCAATGTCGCGGTTGTATCTGTCACCTCCCAGCGGGTGTTATACTCAAAGCCCTGCATGGTGGTGGTCAGCAGGCCGTCGGCATTATTGCCGTCGGCCGTGTCTTCGGCGGCGGTGGGGTGGTTGCCGGCCGCTAGCAGGTCGCTATTGAAATCGGCGGCCAGCAGCTGGTCCAGCTGCTGCTGGGTGACAATCACCGCCCGGCTCATCTCCCGGGAGAAGACCCGGCCTTCAATGGCCCGGTTCATGAGAAACATATAGCCGAGGATGCCGAAGGCCATGACCACCATGGCGATCATCAACTCGATGAGGGTAAATCCCCGGTTTGACTGGTCCTTGTTCATCATTGTCGGGTGGCAGCTCAAAAGTTGAGGTTTCTGATCATTACCGTTGATTCCAGGAGAAAACGATGAAAATGATCGTTGAAGGGGCCCACATTGACCCCGGCAATGGAGTAGATTCTTCTGTCGGTATACTCGCGGTCCGGGTTGGCGGTCCGGGCAAGGATGAAGATTTTTATCGCTTTTATCCGGTTGATGCTGGCCGGGTTGTCTGACCAGCTGTCGTAGAAGCCGTCCCCGGTGGTATCAATGCCATACTGAAATTGCAGGTCCTCGATGTTGTTTGCCCGATCCATGTTGGCAGTCGAAGGATCGACGTTTTCATCAATCCTCAGGCTGCCGTCCACCAGCCGGAAGGTGAAGGCCTGCACCTGATGGACAGTATCGCCCACCTGGGCGTCGGTATTGGCATGGGTGGTGAGGGTGGTGCCGGCAACGGTGTCAATCGCATCATAAGCCCTGTTGATGTTGGGGGAGACATAGATATAGCTTTTGGCTGCATCGGTGTCATCATCCTTCAGGTTGCCGATGCTGTCGAGAGTGATCTGGTTGGTTGCCGGGACGGCGGTAACCTGCCCCACATATTTCATGCCGGCAACGATGGTAAGGTCATCCGTGCCGGCATCTTTTTCATTGTCATAATTGCCATCATCATCATAATCCGCCAGGGTGTTGATGGCGATCAGCGAGGTGAGGGGGTCGGCAACCGCGTCGCCTTCAACGGTCATGTTTCCCGAGGTGTAATTGGCACCGAAACTGCCGGCGCAGCCATAGCCGGTCATGCGGACGATCCTGGTAATCTCGGTCATTGCCAGGCGGGCGTTGGTCTGCATGTCGATAATTGCTTCCTCGCTATGGTAAGCCTTGTTCTGGGTGACCACCAGCCCCAGGGTGCCGACCACGGTGATGCCCAGGATGACTAGGACCACCATCAGCTCCACCAGGGTGAAGCCGCGGCGGGAAAAAGGCCGTGGATGATTGTTATTTGGTCTTTTCAATGTTTATCCTGCCGATATTGTTGGTGGTGATTTTGTATTCCGGTGCCGGGCGGCCGGTGGTGATCATGGTAATGTTGCCGGCAGTGCCGGTCCCCTCAGGGGTGAATGTGAACATCAGGGAAGCGGGACTGGGGGTAAAGGCAACCTTTTCCTCGCTGATGGTCTCAACGGTGACCCCGTCCGCATCAATCATGCTATAGCCGTGATTTACCGTGCCGTCGCCATCCGGGTCAAAATCGATACGGACATCCAGATTGCGGTTGATGGCCTCCAGCCGGGCCCGCTGCATGGTGCCCTTCAGGGTGTTGGCGCTGCTTTTCAGCTGGTAGCTCTGGGAGTTGATCTCTGCAAAGGTCAGGGAGGCGATGACGGCTATGACCACCATGGTGACCATCAGCTCCACCAGGGTGAAGCCGGCTTGTGGTGCATGACGGCGAGAAGAAAAATCAGTATTCATAGGCCTGCAATATGAAGAAAGGGGAACCAGAATTACGTTTTTGTCGCTATTTTTCGATAAAAAGGGATATTTCCCCATCAGTGGACAATCCTATGCAAGCCGCATTCCGATCCCGACGGCTACCGTTAAAGTTCTGTATCTTTTGCCATTCATAGGAATTGGCAGCTGGCATTAAAGCCATATCTCCATATTAATCGGCAGGATTTCAAAAAAATTAAGCAGATTAAAAAATAACTTGACTAACAGTTGTCATTCTGTTTAGTACGGCCTCTTATGCTGGTGTCCAGAGGGAGATGACCTGTCTCCAGCCGGGCAATCAGCTGTGGGAGATGTTTGGCAGCCGCGTTTTTTCATCCTTTTCTTTGATATGGTGTTGGACTGGGTATGATGCCGCGGGAATCGCTGGATTACTGGTTGGCCCTGACCATGATCGACGGTTTGGGGCAAAAAGGGGTGGACCGTCTTCTAGAGGCGTTTCATGGTCCGGAAGAGGTTTTTTCCGCTGCAGGCCATGAGTTGCAGACCCGCTGCGCCCTCAGCCCTGAGGTGGCAGTCCGGATATCAGCTTTTGCCGACTGGCAGTCTGTTGCCCATGAGCGACAGCTGGCGGAGTACCTGGGAGCCGTTATTATCCCCCGGGTCGATGAACGGTACCCAAAAAATCTGCTCAATATCTATGATCCTCCGCCGATATTGTATTGCAAAGGAGATCTACACGCCTTTGCTGCGCCGATGGTGGCCATTGTTGGATCGCGAAAGGCGTCCACCCATGGCCGTCATTTTGCTTTCCATTTGGCTGGGGAACTGGCCGAGCGGAATATCGGCGTTGCCAGTGGGATGGCTTTGGGTATTGACGGTGCCGCCCACGAAGGATGTCTCCACACAGGCGGCAGAACGGTAGCGGTGTGGGGTTCCGGTCTTGATGTCTGCTACCCGGCCCGTCATCGCCGCCTGGCGACCGAGATTGAAAGCAATGGCCTGCTGGTAAGCGAGGTTTCTTTTGGCAGCCGGCCGGAAAAACACCATTTCCCCCGTCGCAACCGGATTATCAGCGGTTTGTCGGAGGCCGTCGTTGTTGTTGAGGCATCCCTGCAGAGTGGCTCCCTGATTACCGCCCGCTGTGCTCTGGAGCAGGGACGGGAAGTCTTTGCGGTTCCAGGTCTGCCGGGCAGTGCCGCCAGTCGCGGCAGTAATTGGCTGATCAAGGAGGGTGCTCAGCTGCTTGACAGTGCCGATGACCTTTTCTGCTGCCTGCCCCGTCTGCAGACCATAGCTGAGGTGGGTTGCACGCCGGCGGCCGGCAGGGTGACGGGGCATTCGGACGAGGAAAAACTGCTCCTTGCCAAGATGGGGCCGACGGAGTATTCTCTTGACCAGTTGATGGAGATTTCCGGCTGGACCCACGATAAAGTCAGCAGCATTGTGCTGGGATTGGAGCTGGCAGGGACCCTCTGGCGCACTGATGCCGGCAGGTTTCAGCGAAATCCTCACCACCGGTGAAAGCGTATTATGGCGTATCCCATGGGAAACCGTTTTCCTGAGCTATCCCGCCGCTGTCAGGGGTGATGCTGTTCCCAGAACTGTGATATGGAAGGACTGTCTATGTTTGAACGGATGTTGGCAATAATCAGCATTATTTCCCAGTATATTATGGAAGATATCGATGTTCTTGATCAGGAAGGAGAAATCGTTGAAGATCTGCTGTCGCTGGGATTTGAAACGGATGAGATTGAAGCTGCCTTTAACTGGATTGCCAACCTTTCCCGGGGGGTTAACCGGACGGATGAGGCTCTTGACGCCCAGGAGTTTGGCCGGTATGTTCGCATTTTTACCGCTGAGGAGAAGCGCCTGCTGAGCAACCCGGCCCGTGGCTATCTCATGAAGCTCCATAACCTGGATCTGGTTGATGCCCCTTTGCTGGAAGAGATTATTGATCAGGCGTTGCTTTTGGATACCCCGGCGGTCGGGGTTGAGGAGATCAAAATGATTTCCACCATGGTGGTGATGTTCAGCCAGAGTGCCGCTGACGCCAAAACCCGCTTCCTGCGGTTCATTGAGGCTGATGCTGAGGTTATGTATCACTAGTCCGGGGAAAAGCAGTTAGTCGGTGCTGTGAAGATTCGCGGGAGGCAGAGGAGCACCTTACTCTGCCTTTTTGTATTGTTCCTTTTCACCTGAAGATGTATGCCCCCGGATGCCAGGGGGCACTAAAATGGAAGCAGATGACAAAATCACTCTTAATAGTCGAGTCGCCGGCAAAGGCCCGGACGATCAAAAAGTACCTTGGCAAAAATTTTGATGTCAAGGCCTCGGTGGGTCATGTAAAAGATCTGCCGAAAAAGGAGCTGGGAATTGAGATCACCAAGGAAGGCGGGTTTGTGCCCTCCTATGTGACCATTCGCGGCAAGGGAAAAATTATCAGTGAACTGAAAAAAGCTGCCAAAACTGCCGAGGCCGTTTATCTGGCTCCCGACCCGGACCGCGAAGGGGAGGCCATTGCCTGGCATATCGCCCATGAACTGGGCCGCGGGGAGGGAGTTTACCGGGTTCTTTTTCATGAAATTACCCCCCAGGCGATTGCCGAAGCGCTGAAAAATCCGCTGGCGATTGATGAGGATAAAGTGAATGCCCAGCAGTCGAGGCGGATTCTCGACCGTCTGGTGGGCTATAAAATCAGCCCCCTGCTCTGGAAAACAGTTCGCCGGGGCTTAAGCGCCGGGCGGGTACAGTCAGTGGCGGTTCGCCTGGTGTGTGATCGTGAAGCCGAAATTCAAACGTTTAAACCGCAGGAATACTGGCATATTGAGGCCAATCTTGAAGGCCGGCAACCACCTCCCTTTGCCGCGCGGCTCCATGCTGTCGACGGCAAAAAAGCTGTCGTTGGCAATCAGCAGGAGGCGGAAACGATCGTTCAGCAGCTTACTTCGGTACCCTTTCTGGTTGCAAAATGTGAGCAGAAAAAGCGCCGGCGCAATCCGCTGCCTCCCTTTATTACCAGTAAACTGCAGCAGGAAGCGGCCCGCAAGCTCAATTTCAGTGCTAAAAAAACGATGATGGTTGCCCAGCAGCTCTATGAAGGGGTAGATCTGGGGGATGCCGGACCCACCGGTCTGATCACCTATATGCGTACTGATTCGGTGCGGGTGTCAGATATGGCGTTGCAGGACTGTCGGGCCTATATTAAAAACCGTTTTGGTGATGACTATCTTCCTGCCCGGGCAGTACATTTCAAAAATAAAAATGCCGCCCAGGATGCCCATGAAGCCATCCGTCCCACATCCATGGAGCATGACCCTGAGCGGATAGCTCCATTCCTCTCTGCCGAACAGCTTAAGCTGTACCGACTCATCTGGAACCGCTTTGCGGCCAGCCAGATGGCGCCGGCCCAGTATTTTCAGACGATAGCCGATATTCAGGCCGGTGAACGATTTTTGTTCCGGGCGGTGGGCCGGCGACAGATTTTTGACGGATTTCTGGCTCTCTATGAAGAGGGGACGGATAATGGTAACGTCAGTGAACAGGATACCGAGCTGCCGCCATTGGCTGAAGGCGATCAGCTCAACCTGGAAAAACTGGTCCCGTCGCAGCATTTCACCCAGCCGCCGCCCCGATTTACTGAGAGTACGCTGGTGAAGGAGCTGGAAGAGCAGGGTATCGGCCGGCCTTCCACCTATGCCACTATTTTGTCAACGATTCAGGATCGTGACTATGTGGAATTGAAAGAGAAAAAGTTCTACCCGACCGATTTGGGTGAGTTGGTAACCCAGCTGTTGAAAAAAAGTTTTCCTGATATCCTTGATGTCAGTTTCACCGCTCAGCTCGAGGGTAAACTGGATCTGGTGGGTGAAGGGAAACAGGACTGGCAACAGCTGCTGGACGATTTTTATCAGCCATTCAATGAGAAACTGGTGGCGGCAGTGGCAACCATGAAGGAAGTGAAACAGCAGGAGCAGACAACGGATGAGGTCTGTGAAAAATGCGGCGCCCAGATGGTCATCAAGTGGGGACGCAACGGCAAATTTCTTGCCTGCCCCAACTATCCCGAATGTAAAAATACCAGAAACCTTGAGCAGAAAGAAGGACCGGAGGTTCCCCCGGCAACCAAGGAAGAGCTGGATCAGCTGGGCAACTGCCCTGAATGTGAGCAGCCACTGACTATCAAAAGTGGTCGTTTTGGCCGGTTTATCGCCTGTTCTCGTTATCCGGAATGCAAGTACACCCGTTCCATCGGTACCGGCATCCATTGCCCGCAGGACGGTTGTGATGGCGAAATTGTTGAAAAACGGTCGCGCAAGGGAAAAATATTTTACTCCTGTTCCCGTTACCCTGACTGCACCTATGCCCTCTGGAATAAGCCATATCCGTTGACTTGTCCCCAATGCGGCCATCCTTTTCTGGTGGAGAAAACGTCCAAATCCCGGGGGCATTTCCTGCAATGTCCCGAGAAAGAGTGTTCCTATTCCGCTGATCTGCCGGATAAAGGGTAGGTCTTTGCGGGCGATAGTTGACAACCCATGTCCCTCCTTTTATACTTTTTACCAAGGTGCGTCGTCATCTAACCGGTGAAGGAGGGGATAATGAAGAATCGAACTGTCAACGAGGTGTACCGGAAAGATCTGCATTTCAAACGCTCTGATCCCTATCTGGGTGACAAGCAGTTTCCTGAGCCGACTGTTTGTTCCCAATGTGGCATTGTTTACGTGAAAGGAATGTGGTGGGATGATTTTGACCGGCAGCAGCTGCCCACGGGCAAAGAGCTGCATGAAGTGGTCTGTCCCGCCTGCCGCCGGATAATGGATAAAAATCCGGCCGGCTACCTCTACCTCGCCGACTCTGAATTTTTGCGACGCCACGCAGGAGAAATTGAGCAGCTGCTTGTCAATAAGGCTGATCAGGCAAAAACCGAACATCCCCTGCAGCGGATTATGACCTGGGAAAAAGAACCGCCCCAATGGGAGATCACCACCACCAGCGATCATCTGGCGGTGCGTTTGGGCAAGGCTTTGAACAGCGCCTTCAAGGGCAATCTCGAAGTCAAGTTTTCTGAGGGGTTGAAACTTACCCGGGTCTACTGGGAACGTCAGACATAAAAGCATTGCCGGGGAGCAAGGTGCTCGTTCCATAATTGACAAATCCGAGCCGATAGTATACTTTCGGCTCGTTGTTTTTTCCCATCAGCAAATGCCAGGCGCCAGTAGCTCAGCTGGATAGAGCAACGGACTTCTAATCCGTAGGCCGGGGGTTCGAGTCCTCCCTGGCGCGCCAAATTATCTAGTTAAATTAGGCTGTTAACTGATATCAGTTAACAGCCTAATTTTTTGTTGATTGACTATCCCCCCGTTTCTGAATTTATGACTCAAAAACAGGAATGAATTATGCTACTGGTTGAAAAGTTGAAAGCATGGCGGAGGGAGCCAGAAGGGCGACCGGAGCCATGCTTAAACTGCCCGACGTAATTGAAAAGTGAGCATCTCGGACAAAGTAGGCAATCGCTCCAGCAATCACCACCGCAAAGAATGCATTGACCTGAAGGCAAATGACGTGGGGGTGAGTGATGGCGGCATCCGCTCAGCCGACTGGAACTCCACCAAGCTGCCCAGTGAGTCGCCGGCCAGCTGGCCGAGTAGGCAGCCCTGGGCTCTTAAAATTTTGGCGTTATCCAGGTCCATTTTATATGGTTCTGGTAAGGTTGACAATGAACGGCCGAAGAGTATTGATGATGTGGTTAATGGTGTTGTGAAAATAGGCTATTGCTTCCGGCTGGCCTTCTGGGCAGGTAAGTGCCTGTATCCGCGATGAATGCTGTAACCCGGGAATCCTTAAAATGACACCCCTCTCCTGCCGGCAAAGATAGCTTTTTTACGGGAATTTGAGAAAAAGTTCGGTGAACAAAAAGTGGATTTGATTGTGCAGGCACCAGGCTCCGGGCAGAAAAAGATCTACACCATTGCTAAAGCTGAGGGGGTAAAGCTCACAGCTGCTCGGCCAGGGCTGCCAACGTCACCTGCCACTCGCGCTGACAGGCAAGCAGCAGGTCAAACTGCTCCCTGGGCAGCTCCATGAAATCCTCCGGCATGGCACAGACATCCCGACTGAAGGTCATGATGATCCGGTCACGGCGACCGGGATAAAGGTATGATGTACAGGCGAAGATCAGCCGGCCGCTGACCTCCTGGTAGTAAAACTGGCTGGCGGCCTTTTTCTCCCGGCAGCGATCAAACAACACCGCGTCCGGCCCCAGGGGCGGCAGGATCTTCAAAAAACGGGAGGGAGAGTGGAGCTGAAAAATCAGCGATAGGTAGGTCTGGCCAGCCAGCAACAGGGCCGAGGTGTCGGACTGCTGAAGGACTTGATATGCCCCCGCCAGGGTCATTGACAGACGGTCAGCCGCAAAGGTCACACCCGCCAGCGTCTGCCGCAGCTGCACCGCCGCAAAAACAACAGGTTCAGACCGGGTGCCAACCGGCTGCCAGCCCTGGGCACTGAGACAGTTGCTGTAGACCCGGCTGTAGACCTCGGCAATATGCTGCGGGGTCAGCGAGGCATCCCGGGCTTTGGCCAGGGCAATCTCCTGGCACATGGCATCATCCAGCCGAAAATCGCAAAGCCGCTTGTGGGGATGGTACCACTGCTGCCCCGATTGGCAGCCACCGACAGTGAACACTAAAGAAACCAGGATAAACAGCCGAATAGCATGTACCAACAACACTCGCATGATTAGAGTTCTTTACTATTTTGTTGCTGACATTGTTTTAGAAAGGGTATAGCCATATTTGCATTATACGACTATTTTAACCTCCCTGTCACGCCGAATCTGCAGGTTATGGGGGAGGGGTTTTTAAGTTGATGTTTTGAAGCACATCCTGATAACATCATATCCTGACATACTGCAGAAAGGAGTACAGCATGAAACTGATGAACTGTTTACTTGCGGGTCTTCTGGTCGCCGCTCTCTGTGCCTCACCGGTCTTTGCCGCCGAAAACCAACAGGTTGCCGCTGCCGATAAAGCTGCGGGAAGCCAGGTGGCAGCAAACGTACCAACACCCGGCACCATAGCAACGGCAAATACCGAAGCTGCTGCCGGTACCGGCATCTCCACCACGGCGGTGGTGACCACCCTGGCCGTAACCGCGGCCGTCATCGGCGGTGCCGCGGCCCTGGGTTCCGACGGCGGCGGCAGCAGTACCACCACAGCGCACGGTCACGGACATTGATTTTCCTTGGTTGGCGGTGGCAAAGGCTGCTGCGGTTGAACGGGACAACTATATAAGCCCGTTGCAGAACTCTACCCAGCGGGTTGCTTTCTTTGAGAATGCAACCCGCTGTTTTATTTCAGGACTTAAAAAGCCATGAAAAGATTGTTCCGTCTGCTTGCTTTTTTGACCTTTTTTCTTTCCCTTGGCCTCGGCGCCTTTGCCGCCGACCTTGATCCGCAGGCGCTGCAGCAGCTGCAGGCCCTGCCGGCCGATGTCCAGGCAAAAATCATCCAGGAATACCAGAAGGGCTCCGTAAGCCCCAATCCGGTCAGCGAAAAGATTGTCACCCAGACGGTAAAAACCCCCGCTGCTCCGGCTTATACCGCGCCGCCGGCCGCCGACCGGCCGGAAAAGGTTGACCTGCCTGCCGGCCTCTCACTGTTGGAGCGCCAGTTTCGCGGCCGCTACCAGTCCTCGCTGGCGGCCCAGCTTGACCAGTTCGGCTACAATCTATTCAGCGCCGCCAGTTCCCGGGTGGCCCAGAAGGTGGTTCCCAACGACAACTACCTGATCACCCCCGGCGACCAGATCCGCATCCGCCTGTGGGGCACCACCGAGGACACCCAGTATATCTCCCCGGTCGATGCCGACGGCACCATCAACGTGCCGAAAATCGGCGTGGTGGCGGTGGCCGGCGAACGCCTCGGACAGCTCAACACGGTCATCGGCCGCGAGGTGCAGAAATACACCCAGGGGGTCAACGTCAGCGTCACCCTGGAAACCCTCCACAGCGTCGAAGTCTACGTCGTCGGTGAGGTCGGCAGCCCCGGCCTCCATGTTGTCCCGGCCTTTTCGACCCTGTTCAAAGGCCTGCAGGCCGCCGGCGGCGTCAAGAAATCCGGCACTCTGCGGCGCATCACCCTCTACCGCAACGGCCAGGCGAACACCTGGCTTGATCTCTATGACCTGATTCTCAAGGGCAATCGCCAAGCCGACCAAATCCTCCAGGACGGCGATGTCATCTTCGTGCCCCGCATCGGCCGAACCGCCGCCCTTGCCGGCGCTGTCTACCAGGCGGGAATTTTCGAACTCCAGGAGGAAAAAACGGTTGAACAGCTGCTGGCCCTCGGCGGCGGCCTGCTGACCAACGCCTATTCCCAGGCCCTGTACGTCAAATACTACGATGCCGCCAATGTTTTCCAGGTGGAAGATATCCGCCCCGGCAACCAGGACGCCCTCCGCCGGGCCATGCCGGCCGGCGGCCTGCTGGAAGTGCCCTTCATTCCCGAAGACCGGCCCGACACCGTCCGCCTCATGGGCCATGTCAAAGTCGGCCAGACCTTCAACTATGCCAGCGGCCTGACCCTCAAGGATATCCTGCACTCGATAGACGAACTCAAACCGGAAGCTTTTCTCGACCACGCCCTGCTGCACCGCTACAATCCGGCCACCACCCGCTACGAAGTGCAGAAGTTTCCCCTGGGCGATTTTTTTGCCGGCACCTACCAGCTGCCGTTGCAGCCCTACGACACGATCGAGATTCTTTCCCGCGCTGACCTGGGCATCAAGGAAAACGTCTCCGTTTCCGGGGCCGTCTGGCGGCCGGGGACCTATGGCTTCCACCCCGGCCTGACGGTGGCCGACCTGCTGGTGCTGGCCGGCGCGGCGTCAAGGATCACGAGTATATCGACGGCAACGCCTACCTGTACCGCTACGATCAGGCAACCCTGCGCTACTCGATTGAGAAGCTTGATCTGCAAACAGCCTTGAGCGACGCCACCCCGGTGGAGCTCAAAGCCTTCGACCGCGTCACCCTGCTGTCGCGCACCGACTACAACTTCGACGAACCGGTCCATATCGCCGGAGCGGTGCGCAAGGCGGGCGAGTTTGTCTGGCATCCGGCCCTCACCGTCAAAAATCTGGTGGATCTGGCCGGCGGCCCCACCATCGGCGCCCGTACCGACCGGGTGGAGATTTCCCGAATCCTCATCAAAGAGGGGATTTCCGACATCAGCCACCTGACCGTCGATCTTGCCGATCAGCAAAACTTCATCCTCCAGCCCTATGACTACGTCCTCGTCCCCCGGGTCAAGGATGCCACCCGGGTGGCCACCGTGACCCTCAGCGGTGAAGTCCGCTATCCGGGGACCTACAGCATTGCCGACGGCGAATATCTCTCCGATGTCATCCGTCGGGCCGGCGGTTTCACCGACAACGCTTATTTCTACGGCGCGTCCTTCACCTCCCTCCAGGCCCAGAAAGTCCAGCAGCAGAGCATCGACAAGATGGTCCAAACCCTGGAGCTGACCGCCCAGCGCAATATTGCCAAGATGGAACAGCTGGCGGCTGCCGAAGATTCCGCCGCCGAGGCGCAAGTCAGCCAGATTACCGCGCAAAAACTGATCAAGGAGCTGGCGGCTGTCAAGGCCAGCGGCCGGATCAGCATGCGCCTGGCACCGCTCAGCGAACTGACCGGTTCGGTATTTGACGTCGAGCTGCAGGAAGGCGACCACCTGCACATTCCACCGAAACCGGCCTTTGTCTCGGTTGTCGGCAGCGTCTATTCCCCCAACTCCTATCTTTTCCAGCCGGGGTTGACCGTGGCTGACTATCTGGAACTGAGCGGCGGCCCCACCAAGGATGCCGATGAAGACTATATTTATGTCCAGCGGGCCAACGGGGAAGTGCTGTCGGCCAAACAGTCGGGCATGTTCAGCCGCTTTTACAGCCAGGAGCTGATGCCCGGCGATGCGGTGGTGGTCCTCGAAGACCTGGAACGGCTGCCGGTCATGCGCGTCTTCAAAGACGTGACGGAGATTGTCTTTCGCATCGTCACCACGGCCGGGATTTTCTTTGCCATCTAGCGTATGGGACAGGGTATGAAATGCTGCGGCCTGCCGGCTGCCGTCCGCCTGGCAGGGAGTGTGCTGGTTCTGCTGTTTGGCATGGCCGCACCGCTGGCGGCGGCCGCGCTGCCGTCCCTGCAGTCGTACACCGGTCTTTGGAATATGCCCAACGCCCGCATCCTGCCGGACTGGCATCTGCGCCTGGGCTACGGCCATGCCGACCCCTACCGCTACTACGGCGGCGCCATGGGGCTCTTCGACCGGTTCGAGGTCTGCGGCCAGTTTACCGAGATCAGCACGATCACCGCTTTTGCTGATTACGACTACGGCAACTACAAGGACCGGGCGGCAGGCCTGCGCTGGGTTTTGTACAAGGAAGATGAGGTCTTGCCGCAGATCGCGGTGGGGGCCTTCGATGCCACCGGAACATCGCTCTTTGCCCAGCGCTATATCGTCGCCAGCAAGCAGCTCGGCAAATGGGATCTGACCCTCGGCCTGGGGCAGGGGGTGCTGGCCGGTGAATACCTGGCCACCGGCGGCAGTCTCGATGTCGGCGTCAGCCAGGACAAGGCGCTGGATTTTCTCCTTTCCAGTCCTTTCCGCCGCACCAGGATGTTCGGCGGGATCGAATACCAGTTTGCGCCCACATGGACGCTGAGCGCCGAGTATTCGCCCATCAGGCGGGAAAAGCTCTTTGGCTACCGGGACCACCATGGCCTGGAAATTTATGATGACGACGACCGCTGGCCGGTCAATATGGGCATCAAGTATCACGGGGAAAATCTCCAGGGCGGTCTGGCCCTGCTGCGTGGCGACACCCTGGCGGGGACGCTGGAGTTCGCCACACCGCTGGAGCTCAACTCCCTGCTGGGCTGGAAGCGGACCGAACCCTTCGAGCCGGGCGCCAGCCTGCGCTATCGGGCCGCCCGGGCCGACAACGACGAACTGGCCCAATTGGCGGCCGCCCAGCTAAGCCGCCAGGGGTTTGCCGACCTTAGGGTCCAATGTGCCGACGACGCCATCTGGGTGGAGTTCGTCAACAGCCGCCACCTGGAGATTCCGCGGGCCTTCGGCCACCTGGCCGACACCCTGCAGGCCTTTTTGCCGGAACGCGTTGCAACCTTTTACCTCAACCAGCGCCACAACGAGCAGATCGTCCAGTCGTTGTGCCTGCCGCGGGCCAGCTTCCAGGCCTTCATGGAGCAGCGCCTGGATGATGAAGGCCTGAACACCTTTGCTGACCTGACCCTCTACGGGGCGGAGCATCGGTAGGAATTTGACCGGAAAAACCCGGGGAAGGTGCAGGTCGGCGGCGACAGCCGCTTTTACTACGAGATCAACCCGCGCCTGTTCACCTTTCTCAACAACAAGGCCGGGTTTTTCAAGCACAAGGGCGTTGCCCTGCTGGATGGCGGCTGCCGCCTGTGGCCGGGAGCCAGGCTGGTGGGCCAGGTGGAGCTGGTCCTGTTCAACCAGTTCGACGACTTGATCTATGACAAGCTGGAGGAAGACTCTGTCCGCACCGACCTGGTTGAATATCAGCGGCAGACCGACCCCCAGCTCACCATGTTCGCTCTGGAGCAGTATGCCACCCTGCCCGGGCAATGGCAGGGCCGCCTGGCCGCCGGCCTCTTCGAACGGGCCTTTGCCGGCTTCGGCGGCGAGGTCTTCCGCCTGTTTCACGACGGCCGCTGGGGTGTTGGCCTGGAAAGCGAGGCGGTGCGCAAGCGCGACGTCAACAACAACATCAAGCTGCGGGATGAAGCGGGCATGGATGGCTGGTTCCACACGGCGTTTCTCAACCTCTACGCGCAGCTGTGGCCCAGCCAGGGGCTGGAGGGAGGGCTGAAGATCGGCCGCTTCCTGGCCGGCGACCCCGGCGTCCGCATTGAACTGCGCCGCTCCTTCAAATACTTTACCATCGGCGCCTGGTACACCAAGACCGACACCAGCTGCTTCAGCGCCCCGGAAAACCGCGCCGCGGAGCAAAAAGGAGTCTATATCCGCTTCCCGCTGGCCCTGTTCAAGGATCGCGATGTCCCGGGCCACCTGGGTTACACCTTTACCAGTTTTACCCGTGACCAGGGGCAGACGGTTGCCCAGCCCGGCAGCCTCTACCCCCTTGACCCCTACAACACGCCCCTGCAGACCGGCAGGGACCTGGACACGATGCGCCGCTATTGACAACGGAGTAATCCATGACCACCGACCACCATCAGCCACCCCAGGAGCCATGTCGCTATTATCCCGCCCCCTATGAAGAGGACGAGATCGACCTGCTGGAATACTGGAATGTCATCTGGGGGGCGAAAAAATTCATCTCCCTCTTCACTCTCGGCTGCACCATCCTGGCGGTGATCATCGTTCTCATCCTGCCAGTGACCTACCGGTCAACCGCCGTTCTCCAACCCACTACCCCTGACTCAGGCACCATGGGCAAACTGAGTGCCCTGGCCGGCAGCCTGCCCTTTTCCCTCGGCCTGCCCACCGGCGACACCACCGGCCAGAAACTGATGGACTTCCTCTCAAGCCGCACCCTCAAAGAAAGACTCCTGGAAAAATACGACCTGCTGCCCTATCTGTTTGCGGATGATTGGGATGCTGACAAAAAAAAATGGAAAGAGGATGACCCCGAAGATCAGCCGTCCATCGTTAAAACGATCCAGGATGAAGTCCTGGAAGACATTTATGCCGTTTCCAGTGACAAAAAAAGCGAGCTGATAACTATTTCCTGGGTCGATGAAGACCCCAAGTTTGCCGCCACCATGCTAGACCGAGTTATTAACGAGCTAAATTATTATCTCGACTTCGAATACGAGACTGATGCCCAACGTGAACGGGTATTTATTGAGGAACAGCTGCAAAAGGCCAAAACTGAACTGGAGCGCTGGGAACAGCAGGTGCCAAATGTTAAAACTTCCCAGGCCGCCATAACCAGGGAGCTGCTGGCATCCCAA
>JAFGSY010000036.1 GCA_016934315.1 Candidatus Anaeroferrophillus wilburensis
CGGGCTCCCTCCGCCATGCTTTCAACTTTTCAACCAGTAGCATAATTCATTCCTGTTTTTGAGTCATAAATTCAGAAACGGGGGGTGTTGCTGTGCACCATGGCGTAAAACCCCCTGTTTTTGTTATTCTTTACGCTATAAATATTATATCTCCAAACCTCCTTTTTCTTAACGTTTCTCAAACTATGCGCAGCAGTGACTATAGGTAAAACGTATAATGGATAAAAAGCGATTGATGATAGGCATAAACCAAAGACGAAGTTTGTGGATGGCTGTCGCGGCGGCGCTGATTGCCGGGATATGCTTTACATGGTGGACGGTGGTTCGTGCTGACCATGAACTGCGTGCTGAACTCCTGCAGCAGGTCCGCCTGGTGGCCAAAGCGGTAAATCCTGAATCTGTTCACTCCCTATCAGGCACTAAGATGGATTTGGGCAGTTCCGATTATCTGCAGCTTAAAAAACGGCTTGCAGCAATTCGTTCAGCCAATCCGCAATACCGTTTTGCCTATCTCATGGGCCGCAGGCCGGACGGCACGATATTTTTTTTCGTCGACAGCGAACCGGCTGACTCCAAGGATTGCTCCCCGCCAGGGGAAGTCTATCATGAAGCATCAGATGACTGCCGCCGCGTTTTCGATGCCAGGAGTGAGACCGTCGAAGGTCCGGTATCGGACCACTGGGGAATCTGGGTCTCGGCCCTGGTACCGATCTATGATACGGTGACGGCCTCCTCCGGCCTCATTAGTAGAGATTCTGCCCAGGCAATGGTGCGTAAAGCCGTCGCTTTTTACCGAAAAAATGGCCGTGAGCGTTTTATCCAGGAATGCAACAACTCCCGGGGTGAGTTCCACCAAGGGAGTCTTTACGCCTTTGCCTATGATCATGGGATGACCATGCAGGCCCATCCAGTAAAACCGGAACTGGTTGGACAGCATTTATACGACAAAATGGACCGGCCCGGAGGTAAATTTTTTCGTCGGGAGATACAGGAAGTGGCTCTGTCCAAGGGGAGTGGCTGGGTTGACTACCAATATGAGAACCCGGTCAATAGGAAAATCATGCCGAAGACCACCTATGTGGAGAAGGTGGATGACCTGATCATCTGCGCTGGCGCATATAAAAGCTCAGGCGAACTATTGGCGGTACTGGGCATGGATATTGATGCCCGAACCTGGAGATGGAATGTAGCCGTAAGGGCAGCCCTGCCCGTAGGGTTGACGTTCGTCCTGATCATCGGCTTTCTTGCCGCCATTGCCCCCATCCACAACGTCGACAATGCGCCCAAACTGGTTCTTCAGCGGCTGTTACCATCCCTGGCAGCCATGGTGGTGCTGTTGATGGTCAGCACGGGCATGCTCCTCTGGTATCAACATCAGCAGCGAATGGCAAACACCGTTGGCAGCCGTATTGCCAACGTTGCCAGCAACCTGCAGACGGCCGAGGAACAACAAACTTTGGGACTTGCCGCAACCCTGCAACCCATCACCGCCGATGCCGCAACCCAGAAGGCCCTGCGCGAAGGTGACACCAAGCGTCTTCTGACTGACTGGCAGCCGGTGTTCAACTCACTGCGCCGGGAAAACAATATTACGCATTTCTACTTCCTCGATAAAAATCGCGTCTGCCTTCTACGTATTCACAAGCCGGAAAAACGCGGTGATCTCATCGACCGTTTCACCGCCCTGGAAGCTGAACGGACCGGTAAAACCGCCTCCGGTCTTGAGTTGGGTCCTTTGGGCACCTTCACCCTCCGGGTGGTGCGGCCGGTTTTCGAAAACGGGGAGCTGGTCGGCTATGTAGAATTGGGTAAAGAGATCGAGGAAGTGTTCCTCCAGTTACACACGGCATTCGGCAGTCAACTGGCCGTGGTTATCCGCAAGAAATATCTGAACCGTCGGAACTGGGAGGAAGGCATGCTGATGCTTGGCCGGGAAGCCGACTGGAACCGCCTGTCCCATAATGTGATAATCTATAACTCCCAGGGGCGTCTGTCCGACGCCCTGGTGCCATGGGCCGATCTGTCGGACGAAGGACATGTACACGGAGAAACGGCCAGAGAATTAACGTTCGATGGGAAAGACTGGCGGGTGTCGGCGACGGCCCTCCATGACGCCTCGGGCAGGGAGGTCGGAGATTTACTGATTCTCATGGACATCACTGCTGAAAATGAAGCCTTTGCACGCCTGATAGTTCTCGGTGGGACAGGTGGTGCTGTAGTTTTGGCCCTCTTGCTGGGTTTCATCTATGTCATGCTGCGTCGAACCGATGCCGGCATCCGTACTCAGCAGGCAGAACTGGAGATAAACCGGAGGCAACTAAGAGATCTCATTGAGCTTTTACCTGATGCCACATTTGCCATTGATAAAGAAAGGCACGTTATCATCTGGAACCAGGCGATTGAGAGAATGACGGGTATTCCGGCGATGGAAATGATCGGCAAGGGGGACTATGCCTACACTATCCCGTTTTATGGTGAAGCACGGCCACAGCTGATGGATCTCCTTTTTCTGGATGATCAGAAGATTACGGACCAATATCCCGGTATTATCCGTGAAGGGAATACCATCATGGTGGAAGTATTTTGCCATGCCCTTTACCATAATCAGGGCGGCTGGATCTTTGCCAAAGCGGCCCCCTTGTATGATCAGGCCGGCAATATTGTTGGTGCGATCGAGATTATCCGCGATATCACCACTCAAAAACGCGCGGAACAGCTGTTGCAAAAACGGGCCCATCAGCAAGCTGAAATCGTCAAGTTCGGCTTGCATGCACTTGCAGAAACTTCCTTTGATGAGCTGCTGCACAAAGCCGTACTGTTGATCTCACAGGTGCTTGAGACGAAATATGCCCAGGTGCTGGAACACCGGCCCGAGCAGGGTATTCTTCTCCTGCGGGCCGGCGTCGGCTGGAAGGAAGGCTGGGTCGGACACAAGTCGATACCCGATGGACCTGGTTCACAGGGCGGCTACACCCTCTTGCAGGCTGAACCGGTGGTTGCGGAAGATATCCACCATGAAACCAGATTCTCACCGCCAGAGCTGCTGACCGAACACCATGTTATGGGTGGCATCACGGTTGCAATCCCCGGTTCCGAACACCCCTTCGGTGTTTTGGGGGTGCATACCGACCGGATACAGCATTTCAGCCAGGACGATGTGCGCTTTCTTGAGACAGTTGCCAATGTCCTGGCGGCGGCGATTCAGCGGATGCAGGCCGAACAGCGGCTGGTGGATGAACGTCAGCGGCTGATGAACGTTATCGAGGGTACCAATGCCGGCACCTGGGAATGGAATATCCAGACCGGTGACGTGGTCTTCAACGAAAGATGGGCGGAAATGATCGGCTACCGGCTCAGTGAGCTGACCCCGACTACCATCAAGACCTGGGAGGAGCTCACTCATCCTGAGGATCTGCAAGCCGCCGGTGAACTGCTGGAACGGCATTTTTCCGGCGAGTCGCCTTTCTACGAATGCCAGCTCAGGATGAAGCATAAGAACGGACACTGGGTATGGATCCATGACCGTGGTCGAGTCATCATGAAGACGGATGACGGCAAGAAGCCTCTGATGATGTTTGGTACCCATGCAGACGTTACCGAACACAAAGTGGCCGAACAGGAATTACGGCGGGCCAAAGAAGAGGCGGAGGAACTTAACGACCATTTGGAACAACAGACCCTCTATGCTAAGGAGATGGCGGCCCAGGCAGAGATGGCCAATGCCGCTAAAAGTGAGTTTCTGGCCAACATGAGCCACGAAGTCCGCACACCCATGAATGGGGTTATCGGCATGACGGGGCTGCTGCTGGATACGGATCTTAGCGACGAGCAGCGGCGCTATGCCGAAATCGTCCGTAGCAGCGGGGAATCACTGCTCTGCCTGATCAACGACATTCTTGACTTTTCGAAGATTGAGGCAAACAAGCTTGAACTGGAAACCTTGGATTTTGATTTATCGAACTTGTTGCATGACTTTGCCGCCACTATGGCCATGAGAGCCCAGGAAAAACTGCTTTATACTGCTGAGCTGGATGTCCCAACGCTGTTGCGTGGTGATCCCGGCCGCCTGCGCCAGATCCTTGGCAACTTGGTGGGCAATGCCATCAAGTTTACCCATAAAGGTGAGGTGGCAGTGCGGGTTTCACTGTTGGAAAAGAATGAGCATAATGTCCTGCTGCGTTTCTCGGTACAAGACACGGGCATTGGCATCTCCCCCCATAAGATCGGCCTGCTCTTTCATAAGTTCAGTCAGGTGGATGCTTCGACCACCAGGAAGTATGGCGGGACCGGATTGGGCCTGGCCATTTCCAAACAACTGGCTGAGTTGATGGGTGGTGAGATTGGCGTGGAAAGCCATGAAGGCCATGGCTCGGAATTCTGGTTCACCGCATGCCTGGGAACCCAAGCAGTGGGGCTGCAGATTCAAAAACATCCACCGGCGAACTTGCACGGTGTAAAGGTACTGATCGTGGACGATAATGCCACCAACCGTGAAATTTTGACCATACGACTGGCTTCATGGGGCATGCGTCCATCAGAGGCGCAGGACGGTCCCGGGGCGCTCCAGCTTCTCTACCGGGCGCTGGACGAAAACGATCCTTTCCAGGGTGCCGTAATCGACATGCAGATGCCTGGCATGGATGGTGAGACCCTGGGGCGCACCATAAAAGCAGATGAACGCCTGACCGACACCAGAATGCTGATGCTGACCTCTTTAGGGCTCCGGGGGGATATGAGCCGCTTTGCCGAGATCGGTTTCGCGGCCTATGCCACCAAACCCGTCTGCTACGAGGAACTGCAAACCCTGCTGACCCAGGCGTTGACAAAGCGGGTGGGAGGGGAAATACTGACGCAACCCGTTGTTGCCCGCCATGGAAACAGCGTCGATATCCTGCATTTATTCGAAAACAGCAAGGCTCGTATCCTGCTGGCCGAGGACAATATCACCAACCAGCAGGTGGCTTTGGGCATGCTTAAGAAGATGGGACTAACCGCCGATGTCGTGGCCAACGGCGCTGAAGCTGTCAATGCCCTCAGGACCATCCCGTATGATCTGGTGCTGATGGATGTGCAAATGCCGATGATGGACGGCATCAGGGCTACAAAGGTAATCCGTGATCGCCGATCCGGAACCTTCAAACACCAGATTCCCATCATTGCCATGACGGCCCACGCCATGCAGGGTGATCGCGAGCGATGTCTGGCAGCCGGGATGAACGATTATGTCTCCAAGCCGGTGTCTCTCCAGGAGTTAGCAGCAGTTCTGAAGAAATGGCTCCCGGAAGAAGCCGCTGATAGCACAACGCAATCGTCAGGGACTCATCAAAAGACTAGGCCTGCTGTTTTTGAATCGGGAGCACCGGTGTTCGACAAGCCAGGCATGATGGCCCGATTAATGGACGACGAGGAACTGGCGGATAAAGTTACCAAAGGCTTTCTGACGGACATCCCGCTGCAGATTGAGGCGTTACGGGCCTATTTGGCAAACGGTGATGCTCAGGGCGCAGAACGCCAAGCCCATACGATGAAAGGGGCATCGGCCAACGTCGGCGGTGAATGCTTGTCCGTGGTAGCTTTCAAGATGGAGAAAATGGCCAAAGCCGGAGACCTTGGCGCAGTCAAGACCTGCATGACTGAGCTGGAAGCAGAATTTGATCGGTTGAAACAAGCGATAGAGAAGGAACTATAATAACTGTGATCTGGAATCATAGCTTATGCTTCTATTTCATAGGCACCTATTGAACCCGAAGGAGAACTTCATGAAGACACTGATCGTTGAGGACGATTTCACCAGCCGCCTGCTGCTCCAGGAACTTTTGAAACAATACGGTCCATCCCACATAGCAGTCAACGGCAAGGAGGCTGTTGAAGCCGTGCGCACAGCTCTCGAAACGGGGGAACCTTACGACCTGATTTGTCTGGATATCATGATGCCCGAGATGGACGGTCAGGAAGCGCTTCAGCAGATTCGCGCCCAGGAAGAGGCCAGAAATATCCTGTCATCAAACGGGGCAAAGATCGTGATGACTACGGCATTGAATGATTTGAAGAACGTAAGCTTCGCATACCAAAACCTTTGCGATGCTTATCTGACCAAACCAATCGAAAAGGCGAAACTCATTGATGAGCTGCGCGAGTTGAAGTTGATTTCGTGACAAGGAGAATAGTGCCATGCTCATTCTGATTGCCGAAGATGATGTTACCTCTCGTACCATGTTTGCAGGTGTTTTGACAAAAAGCGGGCATGAGGTGGTGGAAACTGTCAACGGAGCTGCAGCGTGGGGTGTGCTCCAGCAGCCCGATGCGCCTCGACTGGTGATTCTCGACTGGATGATGCCGGAAATGGACGGGCCGGAAGTCGTACGTCGGGTTCGTTCCCTGCAACTGGATCGACCACCCTATATCATTATGCTGACTACCCGGGGTGACAAGGCTGATATTGTTGCTGGATTAAATGCCGGTGCTGATGACTACCTGACCAAGCCTTTTGACCTCGGTGAACTTCACGCACGAGTTGAGGTCGGTCGCCGGATGGTCGAGCTGCAGGAGGTACTGGCCGCTAAGATTGAGTCACTGAATCAGGCGCTTGACCAGACCAAGACTCTGCGCGGCATTATCCCTATCTGCGCCAGTTGTAAAAAGATTCGTAACGACCAGGGGTATTGGAGTCAGGTGGAAACCTATGTCTGCGAGCACAGCGAGGCGGAGTTCAGCCATGGCATCTGCCCCGAATGCATGCAGAAACTCTATCCTGAGTTTGTCCGAAAAGACGGCAATGGGGAAAAAGAAAATTTATAAATCGACGATATCCCTCTGCAGATTCTCAAGAATCACCCGGCAAACAGCCTTTTTTCTGACCACAGCAATATTTCTCTCTGACTATTCCCCCGACTTTGGTTCGGTAAAAGTAGCGGGGGAAGTCAGCGCCTGCATCAAGACAAAAGCCGCCTGCAGGGCCTCGGTGGGGCAAAGGGGAAAACATTCCTTGCAGTCCCAGCACTCCTTTGAGGCTATTTCCGGGATAAAACTGATCTCTTTCCTGGCGCCTCGATCAACGAAGCCGACGGCATTCTTCTGTTTCACCTCGGCACAGTAGCGCACACAGAGGCCGCAGTGGATACAGAATGAAGCTTCCTTTTCAAAACGGTCCCGGTCGGCGCCATACTCTTTGGCCAAGTCCTGGAGGACAAAAGCATCCGGTGCATGGGCCAGATAAAGTTCCAGGATCATCCGGCGGATTCTATCGATCTTCTCGGACCTGGTTCTGACCACCAGATTTGCTTCCACCGGATAAACGCAGGAAGCAACAAGTTGCGTCGAACCGCGTTTTTCCACTTCAACCGTACACAACCGGCAACTGCCGAAAGGCTCCAATTTTTCGTGATGGCAGAGGGTGGGGATTACGATTCCTGCACTCTGGGCCGCTTCAAGAATAGTCATACCATCGTTGGCGCTGACTTCCCTGCCGTCGATTTCCAAGCGTATTTCACTCATTTTTTATGCACTCTTACAAAAGTGTTGACTATGATTCCTTGCCCTTCTTGACAATAGCTCTTGCCTCTTCGGGAACAGGCGGCGGCACCGGTGAGCCGGAAATTTTGGTCACCGCGGAGAATTTTGCCGGACAGACTTCAAAACAGGTGCCGCACTTGGTACATTTATCCTGGTCGATGATGTGGATCAGTTTCTTGCCGCCGATAATCGCCTCGGCCGGGCACTTTCTTAAGCAGCTCCCACAGGCCTGACACTTTTCCGGGTCAATATAGAACGAGATCAATGCCTTGCAGGACAAGGCCGGACAGCGCTTCTCCTTGATGTGTGCCTCATACTCATCCCGAAAATAGCGCAAGGTACTCAAGAAAGGATTCGGGGCACTCTTGCCCAAAGCACAAAGGGCAACCTCCTTAGCCACCTCGGAGAGTTCCTCCAGCAGCTCGATATCTCCCTCTTTTCCCCTTCCCTGGGTAATATTGGTGAGGATCTTGAGCATCTGCCGGAGACCTTCACGGCAGGGAACGCATTTGCCGCATGATTCGTCGGTGAGAAACTCGATGAAATACCTGGCCACATCAACCATGCAGGTATCTTCATCCATGACAATCATCCCGCCGGAACCCATCATCGAGCCGGCCTTGGTAAGTTCATCAAAACCAACCTGCAGATCAAGCAGATCCTCGGGGATGCACCCTCCGGACGGCCCGCCGGTCTGCACAGCCTTGAATTTCTTCCCCCCGGGAATGCCGCCGCCGATCTTGAAGATAATATCGCGCAAGGTCATGCCCATGGGCACTTCCACCAGGCCGGTATTGGTGATTTTGCCCACCAGGGAGAAAATCTTGGTGCCCTTGCTTCCCTCGGTGCCATACTGGGTAAACCAGTCGGCCCCTTTATTGATAATCAGGGGAACATTGGCCCAGGTTTCAACGTTGTTCAACACACTGGGACGGTCCCAGAGGCCCTTGATATTGGAGCGGATATATTTCGGCCGCGGTTCGCCGACCCTGCCCTCCAGAGCGGTCATCAGGGCGGTCGATTCACCGCAGACAAAGGCACCAGCACCCTGGTGGACGGTAACCGTGAAATCAAAACCGGAGCCAAGGATATTTTTGCCGAGGAAGCCGTACTCTTCGGCCATCTTGATGGCGAGATTCACATTCGCCACCGCCAGCGGGTATTCCTGGCGAACGTAGATATAGCCTTCGTGGGCACCGATGGCATAGGCACCGAGGGTCAACCCCTCAAGGATCGAATGGGGATTGCCCTCAAGCAGACTCCGATCCATATAGGCGCCGGGATCCCCCTCGTCAGCATTGACGATGACATATTTTATCTCATCAGCGGCATCGCGGGATCCTTCCCACTTTCTGCCTGCCGGAAAACCACCGCCGCCGCGGCCGCGCAGGTTGGATTTTTTGACCTCCTCAAGAACCTGCTCAGCAGTCATCCCGGACAGGACTTTGGCCAGGGCGGCATAACCGCCGATGGCCAGGTAGTCATCGATGCTCTTGGGGTCTATAGTGACATTGGCACCAAAAACCAACCTCTCCTGATGCTTGTAAAAAGGAATCTCCTCTTCATGGGTAATTTTTTCGCCGGTGTCGGGATCGGTGTAGAGCAGACGCTCAATGACCTTCTTCTCTTTAACGGTCTCAGAGACAATTTCCGGCACATCATCAGGGCTTATATTGAAATAACAGATGCCATCAGGATTGTTAACGATGATCGGCCCCCGTTCGCAATAGCCATGGCAGCCTGTTTTCCTGATCTCCACCGCATCACTCAACCCCTGTTTGGTGATCTCCTCTTCGAGACGGGAAGCTACTTCCGCACTGCCGGAGGCCTGGCAGGCAGACCCGGAACAGAGGGTGATGCATGGTTTATGCGGGTCTCTCTTGGCCAGGAGCCCTTTTCTGAATTCTTCCAGTTCAACGGGTGATTGTATCCGCGACATAGTCATATCCTAAGCGTAATTTTTAATGACGTCCGCAGTTTCGGCCGTCGTCATCTTACCGTGCGTTTTGCCATCAATCTCCAACACCGGCCCCAAAGCACAACAACCCAGGCAGTTCACCGTTTCCAGGCTGAACTTCAAATCGAGGTCGGTTTCGCCGGGTTTGATGCCAATCAGATCCTGCACGGTATCAATAATTCGCGTTGCTCCGCGAACATGGCAGGCGGTACCAACGCAGATGTGAATTTCATGGCGTCCCTTGGGAACCAGGCTGAATGCTTTATAAAAGGTGGCGATATGCTGTATCCGGGTCAAGGGAACCTGCAGCTTTTCGCTGACTCTCTTTAATGCCGGTTTCGGCAGCCAATGATGTTCACTCTGGATTTCCAACAAAACCTGAATGAGTGCACTGGCCTCGCCCCGGTGCTTCGCAATAATCTGATCAATTCTATCGTTATCCATAACCGCTATCCTGTCTTCCACTTTCCCTTAATCTACTACCTTAGGCCCGCACATAGCACTTGCCGCTTTCATCGTAGCTGATCAACCCCTGTCGTGATGAATCACTGATATGTTTGGCCACATCAGACGGATTGAGATCCAACATCCTGGAGATCTCACCGGTTGACAGGGGATTCTCGTTCAGGAGAAGCATCATTTCACTGATCGACAGCTTATCGCCGATCAGTTCATCAAAAAGCCGGTTGGTTTCATCGCTGGAAAAAAACCCGCTGTAGGCCTCCTTCGACTTGACAGGCACCCTCAACCGTTCCCTCTCCACCAGCTTAATGTAGGGAACCAACTTTCTCACCGCTTCAAGTTTGAGCTTCAATTCAGCTTCATCAATGCCTTCGCTTTTGCCAAGGGGCCCCAACTCCTTCACCTGCCGGGTGAAGTCATCAGTATATTCAGCCAGCAGACCACCATCGGCACCGGACATGAATTCGATCCGCAGCCGTTCCGGATTCAGGCCGATGTGCTGCATGATCTTTTTCGCTATCTGCACGGTGCTGAAGGCATCGTAATTGCCATGGGTGGTATAGTTGCACTCATCCAGTTTGCAACCACCAATAAAGACGCCATCTTGTCCGTTGGAGAAGGCTTTGAGGATGAATTCCAGGTCGACGCGACCGGAACACATAACGCGGATAAGCCTCATCTCACTTGTATATTGTTGTCTGGAAACTCCAGCCAGGTCAGCAGCCCCGTATGCTCACCAGTGGCATACAAAACCCAGGATTCTTGGTTTAAATTCAAGACCTGCGCTCATCTGTTCTCTCCTTCCACGTTGGTCATCCCAACGTTATCATCCGTTCTTAAACCGCGGCCTCAATCTGCCGGAAGATCTCTTCTTTTGTCATCGCCGCATCAACCTGACTCAAAAGTGCTTCATTGGTAAAATGCTTCAAAACAATGGCATTGGTCGGACATTTGGCATTACAGAGGCCGTCACCTTTACAAAGCACCGGGTTAACCCGCGCCTTCCTGCCTTGTGGCGTCGCCACAAAATCTATGGCATCGTAGGTGCAGGCGGTAATACAGGCGCCGCATGAAATGCAGTCATCCTCTTTAACTTCGCAGACCGAGCCAGAGGCGGTGACTGTATCGTTTGCAAGCAGCGTTAAAACCCGACCGGCAGCCCCATACGCCTGGTTGATTGTTTCCTCAATATGCTTGGGATAGTGAGCAGCACCGCAGAGATAAACACCATCCGCCGCAAACTCAACCGGTTTTAGCTTGACATGGGCTTCTTTGTAAAAACCATCCGGGCTCAAGGTTACCTTGAACAGACCGGCTACCTCATTGGTGGTGGCAGCGGGGATGACCGCGGCTGCCAGGGAAAGAATATCGGCATCCAGCTCCAGCCGTTTTCCCAGGACGGGATCAGGAACGGTTACCCGTAAGACCGTCTTGCCCCCCGTTTGAACCGCTTCCACCAATGGCTTGTCTTCCGGCTCATAGCGGATGAATTTCACCTCTTTCTCTGCCGCAGCCCGATAAAAATCCTCTTTCAGTCCGTAGGTTCGCATATCCCGGAAAAGAATATGGATAGACATCCCCGGGTTTATCTCCTTCAGCTTCAGGGCATTCTTAATGGCATGGCTGCAGCACACCCGGCTGCAATAGTTCCGATCTTCATTCCGGCAGCCGACACACTGGATCATCACCAGGCTTTCGGCCTTGACAACCTGCTCTTCACCCCTGGCAATCGCCTCTCCCAGTTCAAGGTGGGTCAACACCTGATCGTTTTGCCCGTAAAGATATTCGTCAGGCTGATAAACATCAGCACCGATGGCCAGCACTGACGCACCGTGTTGTATCACCTTGATCCGGCCTTCAGTCTCAAGCGTCGTGGTAAAATTCCCCACATAACCAGCAACCTTTTTAATGGTGGCCTCGTGGGATACATGGATCAGGGGGTTCTGATACACTTTGCGGATCAGATCAGCCACGTAGGCCTGGACATCCATTCCTTCCAGGGTGGTAGGTATCCGGCGTGCCATGCCGCCAAGATCTTTCTCCTTTTCCACCAACTGCACTTCATGCCCCTGGCTGGCGATGGAGAGCGCACAGGTCATGCCGGCGATACCGCCGCCGACCACCAGGGCGGTCTTGTCCACCGCCAGTTCAAACTCCTGCAGCGGCTCCAGATGGCGCGTCCGGGCCACCGACATCCGGATAATATCCTTGGCCTTCTGGGTGGCCTCCTCCTTCTGCTTAGAATGGACCCAAGAGCAATGCTCACGGATATTGGCCATATCACAGTAGTATTGATTGAGCCCTGCTTCCCGCAAAGTATCCCTGAACAACGGTTCCAGCGTCCGGGGTGAGCAGGCGGCGATCACCACCCGATTAAGCCCCTTTTCCCTGGCCAGATCAGTGATCTCCTTGGCAGAATTAGTGGCACAGGAGAAAAGCTGCTCCTGGGCGTACACCACATTGGGCAGGCTGGCAGCATATTCAACCGCCGAAGGAACATTGACGACACTGGAGATATTCGCGCCGCAATGACAGACAAAGACCCCTATCCGGGGCTCTTCCTGCGAGACATCCCTTTCCGGCGGATAGACCCTTTCAATGGCCAGCTTCCCGCGCCGATAATCCAGGAGCTGACCGCACTGGGCACCGGCGCCGCTGGCGGTAAACACCGACTCAGGAATATCCGTCGGCCCCTGGAAGGCGCCGCTGACAAAGACCCCCGGTCGGTTGGTGGCGATGGGATTAACCTGCCTTGCGTTGCTGAATCCGTGGCCATTGAGCTCAATGCCAAACTTGTCCGCCAGCACCTTGACATCAGCTGGCGGGTTCAGGCCGACGGAAAGCACCACCATGTCGAACTCCTCCTCTTTGACGCCATCGTCAAAGGTGGAGTAGCGGACAACAATATTTTTACTCTCGGGAATCTCCCTGACAATGGAGACATAACTTCTGATAAACCTGGTCCCCGGCAACTGTTCCGCCCGCTGGTAATAGCGCTCAAAATCCTTGCCATAGGAACGGATGTCATTATGGAAAATGGTACATTCTGCATCTGCATCATGATCTTTGGTCAAGATCACCTGTTTCTGGGTATAGGTACAGCAGACGCCTGAACAATAACTGTTCTCACCTGGCGTTACCCGCCGGGAACCGACACATTGAACCCAAGCGATTTTTTTCGGATGCTTCCGGTCGGAAGCCCGCAGCACCTCACCTTCGTAAGGCCCGGTGGAGGATAAAAGCCGCTCGTAATCCATGCTGGTGACGACATTCTGCATCCTCCCGTAGCCATAGTGTGCATTCACCCGGGGATCAAAAGGCTCAATGCCGGCGGACAGAATAATCGCCCCGACATGAATTTCTTCCCTCTTCACCGTTTGCCTGAAATCAATGGCGTCAGCCTGGCAGACGCCCCGGCAAATATCACATTTATTCTCCTTGAGGAAAAGGCAGCTTTCATCAATATAGGCAACCAGGGGAATTGCCTGGGAGAAATAGACGTGAACGGCTTTGTTCTGTGATATCTCCTGATTAAACTGATCAGGATATTCCACCGGGCAGTATTCCACACAAGTTCCGCAGCCGGTACATTTGTCTTCGATGATATAACGAGGCTTTTTTTTCAACGTTACCCTGAAATCACCACTTTCCCCCTCAACCCGCTCAACTTCAGTAAATGTCAAAACCTCGATGTTCGGATGCCGGCCGACCTCGACCAGTTTAGGTGAGAGTATTCACATCGAGCAATCATTGGTGGGAAATGTCTTATCAAGCTGGGACATATGCCCGCCGATACTCGCTCCTTTCTCAATCAGATAAACCCTGAAACCCGCAGTGGCAAGATCAAGGGAGGCCTGAATGCCGCTGACTCCCCCGCCAACAACCATCACGTCGCCAAAGCTGTTCCCTCCGTGAGGTTCGGAAAATTGCTGCATTACTTCGGTTGGCAAAACTTCGTTTTCCACGCTCTCTCTCCTCATTACTTTTCCGGGTCCGTACTCTCCGAATCGGCCGGTTACCTAAAGCACATCACTGATAATTTCGGTGATATCCTTGATATCTATGTCATCGTCAGGTTCCAGGCTTAACCTGCTCTCCTCAAAATTGGTGATACAATAGGGGCAGGCTGTCACCAGAACCTGTGCTCCGACCTCTTTCGCCTGCGCTACCCTCAGATCGGAAAATCTTTCGCTCTTTGCGGTTTCCATCCAGATCCGTCCGCCGCCGCCGCCGCAGCAGAGACTGTCCTGACGCGATTCAGCCATCTCAACCAGTTCCAGGCCGGCAACCTGCTTTAAAACGTCCCGGGGTTCATCATAGATGTCATTATGCCGTCCCAGATAACAGGGATCATGATACGCAACCCGTTTATTATACTCCCCGGCAAGTTCCAGTCTGCCGGCGTCAATCAGCTCGGCCAGGTATTGGGCAATATGAACCACCTCGAAGTTCACCATAAATTCGGGATATTCGTTTTTCAATGTGTGGTAGCAATGGGGTGAGGAAACCAGAATTTTCTTCACCCCGTTGTCGATGAAAGCTTTGATGTTTTCCTTCGCCAGCCGGGTGAATACCTCTTCGCTGCCCGTCTTGCGGATGCTCTCACCGCAACAGCTCTCCTGGGCGCCCAGAATGCCGAAATCGACCCCAGCCTTTTTGAGAATATTGGCCGTCGCAACGGCTACCTTTTTCAAACGGGCATCATAACTGAGATAGCAGCCAACAAAATATAAAATCTCCATCCCTTCGGAAAAGGGTTTGACGGCATGATCTTTCGCCCAGTCAGCCCGCTTCTCGCGATCCTCATTCAGGGGGTTGCCATTCCCCGCAAGACTGCCGCTCATGGTTCGCACCGGTTTGACCGAAGTGGGAAAGACCTGGTAGCTGGTGGCAATCCGGCGCAGGGAGACTCCGAGCTCGATCTGCTGCACCTGACGGGGACACTGCTGAACACATTTCCCGCAGGTAGTGCAGCGCCAGAAGCTCTCACCTTCGATCTCAGTCAAACCAAAGGCAGCCTCGCGGATTACCTTGCGCATACTGAAGGTTATCACTTTATTCCAGGGGCAGACAGCATCACAGATGCCGCACTGGTAGCAGAGTTTAAAGGTTTCTCCGCCGGCCTCTTTTATTTCATCAACGATCTCTATGAATGGGGCTACAGTTTCCACTGTTGATATCCAATCCTCAATTCTGCCTTCGTTAGATTAGTCCTTCTTTGACAAGCGGGCCAGGGCAGCCTGCAGTGACTCCAGGCCGAACTTGTCGGCCAGTGACTCCAGACCAACTTCCAGATCCGCCGGCCCTTCATGGTCAACAACTTCCTCTTCCCGCTCTTCGTACACCAGAGCATCGACCAGGCACCATTTGACACACATGGGGCCCCCCTCTTCACCTTCGCACATATCGCATTTCAGCGGCAGACCGGAATCGGGTTCTTTGAACTCCTCCCGTGAAGGGCAGGAAGCCCGGCAGAAGGAACACTCGTCATATTCCTTGCCGTCAATCACATATTTGTCCCGGCCGGCACATTCGGCAACAGTATACTCACCCGCCAGGACCGGAACATAAATGTCTCTCAGGGGGTCGCGAATGATCCGGATGCGGGATCTGGCTGGATTATTGCTGCTGTATTTCGGTGCCGCGTGCACTGCGGAGCAGATCACCTCACAGGCCCGGCAGCCATTGCAGTTATCAACATTAATGTGTATGGTTTTAACTAGTTTGGTTTTCTTCTCACCTGTCACGGCTTACACCCCCTGCAATTTATTTCTCTGCTTTTTCCGGTCCGGCCGGAGAATTTTCACTATCCAGAATGCCTCGGGTAATGAAATCTTCGCTGACGTAATCCAGAGACAACTCCCGCAACGTTTCGGTAGTGGGAATGCCATCATTATTCCACCCTTTGAGCTGGTAATAGGCGTCCAGGAGCTGCTCTTCAAGCTCGGGAAACCGTTTCTTCCAATGGTTCGCCGGCGGCTTCTCGTCGCTTCGCCGCATGCCTCTTCTGATGTTAATGGCCCGCACCAACGTCCGGTACCTTTTGGCCGCCAGGGTCAGTTTCTCAGCATTCATCTCAATTCCGGACCCGGCTGAAATAAATTTCGGGTAATTATGGATATGGTACGGCGGCTTCAAGGGAAAGGAAGATAAACCGGCACACATGCCAAGGGCATCATCGATGTAGTGCATGCGCTCCTGCCAATCGACAATATCGCAGCACATATCAACCGTCGGATAGTAGGGCATGGAGTTTTCACCACGCATCTCCCAGTCAAGGAAATACTGTTTGAACTTCTCATCAGGCACCTGGATCCAGTCCTTGACAAATTCTTCCCGCTGCTCCCTGGTGGGAAATGGCGCCTGGGGAAACTGTCCTTCAATCTGGGTGATGTTCATCTTCTCGCCGGTGGCGTACATCAGGAAATAGATGGGATTGAGCATCGACAGTTTGAGGGGCAGCTGCTCGGTTTTTTTGATATTGTTATGGGCATACTCTTCAGCCCCCTTGCCGATTTTTTTGGCTGCCCAGTAGGTGCCATCGGCCAGCACATCACCGATTCCTTCCCGCCTGACGATTCGGTCAAGCAGCCAGTAGAACCGTCCCTCGCTGTCAGCCGGCATGCCCGGAAAGTCTTCATCGGTCAGAATACCGTTTTCATACAGTTCAAGGGCAAACGCCATCACCTGCGGGGTAGAGAAACCGTCCAGGCCATATTCGGTGGCTCGTTGGGCAATGCGCAAACCAAATTCCAGGTCTGAAAAGGCCGCCATGGTATAGGTGAGTTTCGAGAAACATTTCATCATATAGGTTGGCAGTCCCGGCAGGGAAAGGGTGGCACCGCACTTCATCGGACAGTTGTAGCAGCTGATCAGCCGCGTCCGGGCGCCTTCCATCGTCTCGGTCCAATCCTTGGCAATTTCATCGGTCCAGAAATCTTTGCGCCGGGTACGGGAATTACCCCACATGAAGTTTTCTGTATGCCACTTCTCATCGTGGACTTTCATCTCCTGCGGCGACCCGAGGCCGGCCAGGATCGGCATAACGCCGGGGATGGGGTTGCCTTCGCGAAGTTTGATATAGTCCAGCACTTCGTTGCACAGCTCCAGATATTCGGCCGGCTGGGCAATATTGATATCTTTGGTGCCACGCACCACAATCGCCTTGACCCCCTTATCTCCCATGACTGCGCCGATACCGCCGCGGCTGGCACTGGAACGCCCCTGTTCAATGGAAGCAAAGTACACCCGGTTTTCACCGGCCATACCGATTGCCGCCACCTGGGCTTTGGGCTCATGCAGCTCCTGCTTGATCAGTTCTGCCGTTTCAATTGCCCCTTTACCCTTAAGATGCGAAGCATCACGGATCTCCACCTGGTCATTGTGAATCCACAGATACACCAGGTCTGGGGACTTGCCTCGCAAAACCACCTTATCATAACCGGCATATTTCAATTCCGGTGCCCAGAAACCGCCCATCATGGAAAATGCCATCAACCTGGTCTGCGGCGAAATGGTTGAAACAATGGTCCGATTACAGCCAGTCGCCGGTGTGCCACATAAAAGACCGGCACTGAAAATTAAAAGATTATCGGGGGAAAAAGGTTCAACATCAGGCGGCACCCTGTCCCACAGCAGCTTGGCATTGGTCCCCAGCCCCCCCAGATACAGTTCAGTATCCCTTGGATCCGTTGCAACCTTCTCAATATTTCCCCGGGTCAGATCAACTTCCAGATTAAATCCTGTTTCCGCGTACCTCATGTTTTACCCCTTACAATCAAAGCGATATGGTCGTCCGCGCCGCCATGGAAACTGAACAACGCACGGCCCCTCACTGCTGGCACCGGGCTCAGCGCCGACGCCGGTTGGCCAATTCTCATCAACACCCGCCACCACACTACCCGGCGGGCCTGTAGGCAGACATCTGTCTGCCATCGTTACACCCTCTGAAACCGGCAACGGCCCTTATATGCGACCCGATGTCGGCGATATCTGCGGCTAAAACCAGCCTGACAGCCAATCCCTTCAAAAATTATGCCATGGAAACCATCCTTCCTCAGGTCAAGCGGCTCTCCCATGGCACCCCACCCAATCCAAGCGGACCCAACCCGGTCGCTCCTGACGAGCAGCAAGAACGCCGGCCCCTTGTCACCCAGGCAATTGCTCATCTTTGGACGTTTTTTACCGGAAGATGATAGAAAATTACCATTCGGGGAGGGGGAAATGGGTCTTTACATTAACTGCTGCCCCCAACAGAACAACGCCGGCGGATTGATTGAATAATCTCATCAAGCTGCTGCAGGAAACGAGAGCGGTCACGTTTATGCAACGGCGGCGGACCACCGGTTAATGCTCCTGCCTCACGTAGTTCTGACAACAGGCCACGGGTCGCAACGGCCTGACCAATATTGTTATCCGTAAACGGCTTCCCGGTGGGACTTATGGCCTGCGCTCCCGCCCGCAGGCAGCGGCTCGCAAGGGGAATGTCAGCGGTAACCACGATATCGTCCGCCTGCACATGGGCAACAATCCAGTCATCGGCCGCATCGGAGCCGCTTTTCACAACTTCAAGCATCACCCTTGGATCATACGGAACCCGCATCCAAGAATTGGCCACCAGAGTAACCTCAAGGTGGTAACGGCCGGCAACCCGGTAGACCTCCTGTTTTACCGGGCAGGCATCAGCATCGACAAATATATGCAGCACGCAAAGCTCCTCCGACTCGCCGGACAACACTACCCTAACATACTACCCATACAGAACAGGCGGCAGCGGCAGGACAAGGTCTGACGGCGGCCACAGGCAATAACGCTGCATGCAGTTCATGGTCAACACTCACGGCCTGTGGACATCCAGCAGCCGGCGAATCCTGTCCATAACCTCGGTAATCGTATACGGCTTACTGATTAATTGATTCCGATACAATTTCAAAAAATTTTCATCAATCGTCGTATCCACATAACCAGAAGCAAATAGAATGGCAATCTGCGGATATCTGGTTAAAATTTTCTGACTTAACTCCAGGCCCCCCATAACCGGCATTACGACATCGGTAAACAGGAGATCAATGGCTCCCTGGTGCGTCTCTGCAGCCGCCAAAGCCTGGGCTCCATTAGCAGCTTCAACAACGAGATAGCCAGCCTGCCGGAGCTGAAGGCTGATTACCTTCCTGATCTCCTCATCATCCTCAACCAGAAGGATTGTTTCACTGCCTCCAGAAGGTAATTCAGCCGGTGTCTCCCGCTCTTCATCATCCATGATATCACTCATTACCGGCCAATAGATCTCAACGACCGTACCATGTCCCGGTTCACTCACAATATGAACACTGCCTTTGTTCTGCTTGACAATCCCATAGACAGTAGCCAGTCCCAGACCGGTCCCCTGTCCTTGTTCTTTGGTGGTGTAGAAAGGTTCAAAAATATGCTCCTGCACCTCGCGGGACATGCCGCAGCCCTTGTCAGACACTTTAATCTGCACATGCCAGCCGTTGGAACTGCCATGATGGGAAGCAACAAAGGTGCTATCCAGAAAAATCTGTGACGTACCGATGATAATCACTTTCTCCCTTGCACCGTGAGCCTTAACGGCATCCCTGGCATTAATCACCAGGTTGACCAGCAGCTGTTCAACCTGGCCGGGATCGGCATAGATAAAACCAACGTTGTCAGCCATCTGCAGCGTTAAAGAAATATCCTCACTGATAAGACGCTGGAGCATTTTATACAGGTCGCCAAGCAAACGATTAATGTTGATTTTCTGAGGCAAAATAGTCTGTTTACGACTGAAGGCCAACAGCTGGCGGGTCAGGTTGGCCGCCCGATTCCCAGCCTTTTCAATCCCCCGGATCTCCTCCCACACCTTGCTCCCTTGTTCAACATTCATCAGCGCCAGCTCGGCATAGCCATGGATGGCGGTAAGGATATTGTTAAAGTCATGGGCGACCCCACCGGCCAGGGTGCCAATCGCCTCCAGTTTCTGAGATTGCTGCAGCTGGTGTTCCAGTTTCTTGATCCCGCTAATATCCCGCAGCATGATCAAATTCGAATGGGAGCCGTCGGCGTTTATAATTGGCGAGTGGGAAACATGGTAGCAATGGTTGTCCACCGGACAGGTAAACTCCTGTTCAGGAAGAAAACCATGGTCATCTGCTATCCGATGGCACCAGGGACAGGGGGCCTCAAACCCGTTCAGGACGCTGAAACATGATTCTCCCGTAGCATCATAACCGATTTTTCTGACCATCGCCGGGTTCAGATATTCCATGCGGTAGGAATCAGAACAAATATAGACCAGATCATTCATCGATTCCAATATGGTCTGGTATCTTTTTTCACTGGCTAGCAGCTCGCCGCCAATTTTTTTCTGCTCCGTTATGTCCAAAACGTTAAAAACGATACCGGCCGCAGGATTATCATGATACAAAAGTGTCCATGAAACCAGGATATTGATCATCCTGCCGCTTTTATGCCGCAGGGAGGACTCGATGGTTGCCACTCCCTGATGGCGGAGATTCTCCATCTGCTCCTGGCCAACCCTTTCATGCTCTTCAATGGAAAGGTAGACCATGGCAGAATTTTTGCCAAGCAATTCCTGCTCCGTATAGCCCACCATCTCGCAAAATCGCTGGTTCACTTCCTGAAAAACCCGCTCAGCAACCACCCCGATGCCGGTAGGTGAGGCCTGGAGGATACTTTCAAGTTTCGCCTCCCGCTCCTGCAACGCCAGTTCGGCAGTAACCCGGTCGGAAACATCCCGGGCAATGCCTTCAACACCCAGGATGCTGCCGGCACTATCGTAGTAGAAGTGGGCATTGGTGGATGCCCACCAGGTTGAGTTGTCCTTGCGCTTCAGCCGGGCCACAAATTCACGGACAAAACCATTTTTCTTGAGGGTGGCCAAAAAAGTGTCCCGCTCCTCAGGGTTGACATACACCGAGTTCATCTGCTGGCCAATTATCTCTTCCACACTATAACCGCTCAACCTGGTGACCGCCCGGGAGATAAAGACAACATTGCCTTCCAGATCCGTCCGGTAATGGATATCCTGGGCATCATCCACCAGAGACCGATATTTTTTTTCAGAATCCTGCAGGTCAAGAAAGAATTTTTTCTGGCGGACATACAACCACGTAGAAATCCCCAAGAACAGGCTGAACAGGGTGATGGTCACGGCCAAGGTCATGGTAAGTTTCAGTGAATGCCGGAAAATTTCATCAGGGGTAACCACCAGCTGCAGCATTGCGGTATTATGGTAGGCATAAGGGATAGTGCTGGTCAGGGTAAAAAGATGGCCAGGATGCAGGCCGGTTTGAACATGGCTGAGCAAAAAACC
>JAFGSY010000037.1 GCA_016934315.1 Candidatus Anaeroferrophillus wilburensis
AACAGACATCCTGATCCATACCTGACACATAAACAGCAACCTCAGGGTACTGCCAAGAAAAAAGCGAAAGATTATTGACACAACCAATAATGGTCGGATTCTCAAGCTTTCGTTCCTCATAAATGGCTGCCAACCGCATCAGATCCTCATAGTGGTAGTTGGGCAGATGGTTCCCAGCTCGATCAACAGAGCCCCTGATAACCGCATGAGCCAGACCGTTGCCGCTGGTGGAAACCTCCCAGCCATTGTAGATAAAGCGATGGAAAATCTGGGCGGCAAAAACTGAATCAAGCATTACCTTAAGGTCACCCGAGGTTGGATTTTTCATCCCTACCGGAACATCAAGTCCACTGACCGTAAGCCGGTGCTACTGATTTTCCACTGACCGCGCCCCCACCGCTACATACGAAAGCAGATCAGCAAGATAGGGATAGTTCCCAGGATAAAGCATTTCATCAACGGCACTCAGATGCGATTCTTCCAGCGCCCTAATGTGCATCTGCCTGATTGCCTGCAAACCCTTGGCTATATCGGTTTTCTTCAAGTGGTCCGGCTGGTGCAGCATCCCTTTGTAGCCTTTGCCGGTGGTCCGGGGTTTATTAGTATAAATCCGCGGAATGAGCAGCAGCACGTCGGCAACCTGATCCTGCAACCGGGCTAAACGGCTGACATAGGTACAGACTGCCTCTTCATTATGGGCTGAGCAGGGACCAATAATGAGCATGAATCGCGGATCATCCCGGGTGAAAATGCGCTTAAGCTCCTGGTCTCGACTCTTTTTTACGGCCGCCAGGTGCTTCGGTAGTGTAAGCTTGATAAAATTTCCTCAACGGATGGGAAACGGCATATATTCGTAACACTCATGAGTTCACCTCTCCACGTAGTTTTGCCAAAACCCTAAAGCCCGCCTCAACGCAAAAAAAGCTGCCCGAGGCGCTCAACTTCGGCAAAAGGAAATAATGTTGTGTTAGAGAAATAAAAAAGACGGCCTACCCTGCAATGGGGGGGGTCAGGAAGGAGAGGTGGTAAATATGAAGTTGCCCTGCAGATTAAGCCAGGAGCGTTGATTGATGAGGTTCACAAGACACCTTTAGTGACACATGAGGTATTATTCTTCGCGTTCTATCACGGAAGCTGTCGGGGAAGTCAAGAAAAAACTGAAAAGGGGATTAGGTTTCAGCCACTGAATTGCTCCATTGGCAGGCTTCAGAATACAGTGCAGGCAAGGCGGATTCTTCAACTCCCAGGCGACTGGCAATGTTTGTTACCGATGACCATCTCCCTTGCTCGTAGGCAATGCTGAGCATCAGGAATCCGGCCAGCAACCCTTTTTTTCCCACCAGAGCGGCCACCATGTTTGGCGGAAACGGCAACTTGGCCATGATTTTTTCCATTGGCTGATCGATAATGGCATCGATCAGGGAAAACATGCCCACCGTAAAAAGCTCGGCTGGTTTGACCGGCTTTTGCGTCACCCGGCTCATCAATTCACAAAACTTTCCCCTGATGCAGGACAACCGCACCAGTTCGTGCGGCTTGCCCTCAGCCAGTTTGGTGATCGTCATCAAGGACATAAAGCGTCTCATTTCAGCAATCCCCATATAAACCAGCGCCTGTTTGATGGCGGATATTTTGCTCGGCTTGGCAAAAAACGGCGAATTAATATAGCGCAACAACTTATAGGAAATCCCCACATCGCGGGAAATGAGTGTTTCCAGTTCACTGAAATCAACATCCTCTCTATTCATTTCAGCCATAATTTGTAGCTGGATAATATGGGATGAAGGGATCTCTTTTCCCTGAAGAATTTCCGGTTTACAGAAAAAATATCCTTGAAAAAGTTCAAAACCTAGGTCGAGCGCTTGCTGAAATTCAGCGTTGGTTTCTACTTTTTCAGCTAAAAAACGCAGGTTTTTCCCCGCCAGCTGATCAATATAGGAACGAATCTCCGCCACCGAACTGGCTCGAAAATCAAATTTGATAATATCCGCTAGGTCAATAAGGGGTTCCATCTCAGGCGAATAGCAAAAGTCATCCAGGGCAATAACAAACCCTTTTTGGGCAATTTCTTGGCAGGCAGCCAAAAGCGCCGGCTCCGGGCTGACATCTTCGAGAATCTCAACAACAATATTTTCTCTGGCCAATAGGAGAGGAATTTTTTTAACCAGCAGATTCTGGGTGAAGTTGATAAACGATTTTTTTCCGCCGGCAATCTCATCCATACCAATGGTAATGATGCTATTCTGCAGTACGGTTGCCGTAGCCTCATCACCATCAATATCCTGGGCAAAGTTCGCCGTACCATCACGAAACAGCAGTTCATACGCATAAATGTTCTTCTGCTGATCGAAAATAGGCTGTCTGGCAACGTAGGTATTCATTGGCAACAAGAACTCAAATATTACTACAGATAATGGCAATATAGAAATAATTGCATATGCACAGACCCACCTCAACGGCAGTCCCTTTCCTTATCGATTCTCAACCAAAAAACTTTATAGTTACTTATTAAAAAGGCTGTTTCCTCTAGGGGAAACAGCCTCAGTCGATCGCCGACGCAAAAAAAACATCCCTTCAAACCATGATGGACCCGCATCAACTCCTGACAGAGTAATCTCTTCAGCCATAAGAACCGCTTGAACGTTTCAGGGTGTAACGCCTCAGGAGTGAGCCTGCTCTACAGAATCCCTGCAATAGCGCAGGCTATCGCGATCCCTGAGGGTCATCGACCATCATTGGCCGGTACCGGGTGATCAGTCATCCACCGGTTAGCATAGCCGCCATACTTTCTACCCGGCGGATATGGCGGCCGGCGGACAAGTTCCGCCAAGAGCCGACGATCATCTTGGTCCAGCTGGTTGGCCAACTGGATGGTTGCCTCAACCAGCCGGTTCATCAGCCGGCCGCGGAGAGACTGGAGACTGCCGGCCAGCCGGCGATACTCCTGCTCCTCAAACTCCGGCGCCGTCAAAACGACGATCGCCGCTTCCCTGGCGGCTCGCATCTCCTGATGGAGCGGCCGGTTCTGCTGATGCACCTTCTCAAGGGTGGCAAGAACCAACTCCCGGCTGGCAGCGGGAAATTGTTCGCCAACATCAGCAAACCGGCGCGGACCGAAAAATGCAGCCGGCAGTGACCGGTGGCTCCACCGGCCGATAATCAGACCACCCAGAAACACATTCCCCAGCAGGGACAGCAGCAGCAAAAGTTTTATTTTTTTCGTCATAATATCTCCCCCTGGTAATCAAGGGATGCCTGCAGACTGTTGTTCACCGGCACAGAATCTGCAGTTGGTGGCGACAAGGAAAAACCGATGAACATCCCCATCAACAGCACAAGGGCCATGGCAAAACCTGGTGCCGGCAGATGAAAATCGGCAAACAACCGGCCGATGAGCATGGCGATCGTTTCTGGTTTTGGCACCCCCTGCTGCCGGGACACTGCAAGAATATCCGCCGTAAAGTGTGCCGGCGGCGGCGGTGCCCCCGGCAGGGCATGCAATGCTGTTTCAAACCGCTGTTCAGCGGCAACCAGTACCTGCAGCTCCGGGTTGTGCTGTAACAACTGCTCGGCAGCCCACCGTTGACCGGCAGGCCAACGGCCGAAATCGGCACCATTGATCAGCAGCTGTCGTTTAAACTCTTCAGCATTCATCATGGTCTCCCATACCTCCTTCTGGCGCTACATACTGTTGTCTCAATGCGTTTTTTGCCCGGACCAGCAAAGACTGAAGGGCTTTCAATGATATTCCCATAATATCAGCGGCCTCCTGATTACTCAATTCTTCGTAAAAACAAAGGGTCATGGCCGCTTTCTGTCGGACTGGCAACGTCTGGATCATCATCGCCAGGCAATCATGGCACTGACGCTCCGCCACCAGCTTCTCAGGGTTGACACCGGCGGCAATTGGTTGATAACTTTCCTCCAGAGCTTCCGGCTTTTTTTTTCGCTGCTGATCAATGCAGAGGTTGACCACCACCCGGTAAAACCAGGTGGTGAAACTACTCCCCCGATGCCCGTCATAACGTTCAGGATGCTGCCACAAACGCAAAAATGCTTCCTGAACAATATCCGCCGCATTTTCCCCATGGTGGAGCAGACGCCAGGCAAGACGGTAGTAATGCTCAGCGTGCCGGTTGACCAGCATCGTAAAAGCCTGGTGATCCCCTGCAGCAATCCGGATAATCAAATCAGGATCAGCCAGCAAATCCAGAGCTGTACTGGGAGAAGTCATCGTCTATCAAAATCCTTGGCATTACAGGAAGAAATAGCGGCGGCACCTTGATCAGCAACCTGGATGCCGCCGCCCGTTGTCGTTAGATCTTCTTCTTATAACTGCGGCGATGACCGCCGGCAAAGCCCTGAAAACGATGCTCACACAGCTGAACCAGTATCTGCCGCTCCTCGGCAGTGAACTGCCGGGCAAGACTGACGACCGCCTCCTGCATAATCTCGTGCTGCTGCTGGTGCAAGGCTCTTACCTTTGCCGCCGCCGTCTGCCACCGGACTTCGTCAAACTGCACAGCGATCATAATCTCTTTCATCTCCTGGCGCTGCGCCTCAATCTGTTCCCGCAGGGGCAAGGATTTTTCACGCGCATCACGCATGACTTGATGATACAGCATCTCCTTCTCCGCCGGCATCTGCTGCAGCAGATGCTGCTTACCGTCAGCACGGACATCACAGGAAGGACGGCCGGTTCCCTTCATGGCATAGGATGATCCGACACCAAGGCCAACAATCAGCATGAGAATTACAAATAATGATGAACTAATTTTAGACATGGCAGACTCCTTCAGATGACTCTAGGGTTTGGATACCTTGCAAAGTATGCTTCTTATAGCCGTTATACGAATGAGGTGGGAAAAACCTGCGTTTCTATCCTGCAGGACAAGAACAAACGAAACCACAACAGGGGAGTTGACTCTTTATCCGTACTGTGATTAATGAAAGCACATGGCTGGCATGCCGGGGGGGCCCCCAGACATAGCCTTTTCCTACATAACTGCCGTTAGCTTTCCGGCAGTCATACCAACTGATTGCCGCAGACAACGAAGGAGACAACCATGGGAGGCATGTTTGGCCTGGCTTCTGAAGAAGATTGTGTAACCGAACTGTTTTACGGCACCGATTACCACTCTCACCTGGGGACCAAACGCGGCGGGATGAGCGTCTGCAACTCCCATGGCATTCAGCGTTCTATCCACAATCTCGAGAACAACTATTTCCGCACCAAGTTCGAGTCAGAATTGACTTCCTTTGAAGGCAGAAAAGGGATCGGGGTCATCAGCGACACTGATCCCCAGCCGCTGATTATCGGCTCCCATCTGGGAAACTTCGGGATTGCCACCGTCGGCAAGATCAATAACCTTGACGCCTTGGTCCGCAAAGCTTTCGCCAACCGGCATTACTTTTCCGACACCACCAACGGCGTCATGAACCCAACGGAGGTGGCAGCCAAGCTGATCTGTGAGGAGGATAGCTTTGCCGACGGCATCCGCAATGCTCAGGGGTCCATCAAGGGATCATGTTCCATGCTGTTGCTGACCGAAAAAGGCATCTATGCCGCTCGCGACAAGCTGGGACGCACACCACTGGTCATCGGCCGCCGGGAGAATGCGATTGCCGTCAGTTCCGAATCCTGCGCATTTACCAACCTGGGTTTTGAAACCGACCATTTTCTCGGCCCCGGTGAAACCGTATTTATCACTGCCGACGGCTGGGAACAGCTGCTGCCTCCGGGCCCGCAGATGCAGATATGCTCTTTTCTCTGGGTCTATTTCGGCTATCCGGCTTCGGAATATGAAGGGATTAACGTGGAATGCGTCAGGAATAACTGCGGTGCTTGCCTGGCCAGCAACGATAATGTCATCGTTGACCTGGTGGCCGGCATCCCCGACTCCGGCATCGGCCCTGCCATCGGCTACGCCGATGCCAGGAAGATCCCCTTCCGGCGGCCTTTTGTCAAATACACCCCCACCTGGCCCCGCAGCTTCATGCCCCAGGACCAATCTTTGCGGGATCTGGTGGCCAGAATGAAGCTCATACCAGTACGCAAGCTCATTGACGGCAAGCGCCTGCTGTTCTGCGATGACTCGATTGTGCGCGGCACTCAACTCAAGGACAACGTCAACATTCTTTTTGATTACGGCGCCCGCGAAGTTCATATGCGACCATCCTGTCCAACCCTGATCTTTCCCTGCGAGTACCTGAACTTCTCCGCCTCCCGATCAACCCTCGATTTGGTGGGACGCAGTGTCATCAAAGAACTGGAAGGTGCGGAAGATAAGCATCTCGATGACTACGCTGCCGCCGGGTCGGAAAAAAATCTGGCAATGATTGAACTGATCAGGCAGCGGCTGCACCTGACCTCATTAAAATATCAACGCCTCGATGACTTGGTGCAGGCCATCGGCCTGCCCAAGGAACAGCTCTGTACCCACTGCTGGGACGGCTCCAGTTATGATTAATGGACATACCATGGAAAAATTCCGCAGCAGCCGGCGAAGAAGGCGCGGTACAGGGAGATAGCATCGTTGGTAGCACCAAAACATCAGCTATGTTTCCATCATCTCACCCTGTCCGATTTACCAAAGATATTCCCTACAGCTAAATACAGCAGTGAGAATACTAGCAAACGGCACTGCAAACCACGAAACAGCTCAGCCACCTGACACGTTGAACGGACAAAATCTGTTCGCACACAACCGGCAACATTACACCAAGAACCTAATAATTGCTGACGGCATGCGGGATTAGAATAGATATGCCAGTAACGATGTGCATCTTGGTAGCCTTCACGTACCAACGGCACCAGGCTGCAATCCGGAGATGGCGGCAATCTTCCTGAGGCTTTTTCCTCCCAGACCTCCAGCAACAGCCAGTCATCCGGCATCGCGATTGCCTCCAGGTCATCACTCGAAATGATTGTTGCCGGATCATCGGCCTCAACCGACGCCAACCTTCTAGCCCTGATCCAGAGGCGGCCTCGCGCTGTATGGCCCGGCAGCGCCTTGGTCACCCCGAAAGGAAAGCCAAGCAAAAAATCATCAAACGGCAATGAAAGGCTTTCCGGGCCTGCAGCCAGCAGATGGGGATCATAATCAAGAAAGCTGACAGATTCTTCGGGCAGCAGAATCAGGGGCAAGCGACGATAGCATCTGGCTGCTGCCGGAGAAAAGACAGCATCTAGATGCCTCATCAGATTTTGGAGCGTACAATGAGAGTCAGCGGTCATCTTTACCAACCACTCACGTTGCAGTAGAACTGCCTGGTGTTTTGATGTTCCTCTACTTCCACACTTTTACCTGCAAGATCAAACTTTGACAATTAGCTGTTCTCCTGATAATCTCCAGCTGCGTATAAAATCAGCATAACGGAGCTCTGCCACCAAGGTCACCTGCGTAGGTCGAGTCATACAGGAAACATAGCCCATCATGAACTCATATTCATAAAAAAACAACTCTCGTTATCTGCTTTAAAAATCTTTTGGAGGATTACTGCTTTGAGCGTGGCTGAGAAACCGCTCATAAATCAGTACATCTGCAAAAAGCCATTGAAAAAACATCTGTCTTCAGCAACAGAAAGTATGATCACTATGCTTCCCAACCTGTTCCTAGTTTTATGTACCATCGTAACTTTTTTCTTTTATGCAGCGGCTTCGACTGCCGAGCCATTGACACAGCAAGGTCCGCTGCATAATCATGACAAAGAGTGGGCTTTTGGCATCGGCCTGCTGGGAAGGTACAGCCCTTGCTATGAGGGAGCAGATAGCTACGAAATTAATGGTTCCCCTCTTTTCAGCATCAGCTGGCATGATAGGTTTTTTTTAACTTCGTATCGAGGCTTGGGAGCCATTGTCTGGAAGAGCGATGATTGTAAACTCGGCCTCTCGATCGGTTCTATCTCCGGGAGGGATGAAGACGACGCAGACCACCTTAGAGGTCTTGGAGATATTGATGGCGGCGCAAGTGCCAATATTTTCTTTGAACGGGCAATCGGAAATTTCACTCTCGATGTACACTATGAACACCAGGTGACCGGCGAAGACACCGGCTTTCAGGCCCATGCCGGTCTTGGTTATGATCTGCGAATCTCGAAAAAAATCACATTGCAGTCAACAATTAAAACAACCTATGCCAGCAGCGATTATATGGACACCTATTTTGCCGTTTCACCTCTTCAGGCGGTTCAATCCGGCTATCCCGTGTATCGTGCCGATGCTGGGCTCAAATCAATTGGATTCCAGCTCACAACCGCCTACAAACTCAATCGGCACTGGGAACTTCAGGCAAGAACGGGGTATGATCGCTTGGTCGGCGATGCCGCCGACAGCCCGATGGTGAAAAATGCGAACCAATATCAGCTCAGTGCAGGGTTGGCCTATAAGTTTGCGCATTGAAACCTGCCTATTCATTGGTTGTCCGGCAGGCAAAATAGAAGGCTGAAAAACTATGGAAATCTACGATGCCCATGTCCATTATCTCTGGCGTGATTCACCAACGGGAAAGAGCTCCAGTTTCTTGGCTCTGCGGGAAAAAGGCCTCAGAGGAGTGGCTTTGATTATCATGGGCCATCACCCTCCGGAACCAAAAAAATGCTTTGATTTCATCCCCCGATCCTATCATGAAAAGATCGGCCGGCAGCTGTTTTCAAACAGTTCGGGAATGGCTTTACCAACGGCAAAGCATTTTCCGGAGATTGAGATATTTCCTTATTTTGACAGCCGTTATATCACCAAAAGCGAAGCTGATTTGAGCCGTTTCAAAGCAGCCGGTTTCCGCGGTTTAAAGCTGCTCTATGTAGCAGATGAAGACAAAACATACGGGATGACCGGCTGGACAGACCTGTTTGGAAAATCGTCTCATGACTTCGAAAAGGTAACCTTGCACATGATCGAACAAGCGGTGGAATTTCGGTGGCCGGTCATCTTTCACGCTGATCTGCGGTTACACGAAGGATTCGTCAGGGACATTCTGGCAAGTTACAAAGAACACCCGTTTATTTTCCCCCATTTCGGTTTTTCACGCAAAATTATGAGCAAACTCCTCGAACAATTTGATGGCTGTTATACCGATTTTTCCTCACTCCTGATTTTCATGCGACAATCGCCCGATAATTATCGCAATTTCATCAAAACCTATGCAGACCATGTCCTTTTTGGTTCTGATGCCACCATTGACTGGCCTGAGTTAATCCATGAATATATTGACACAGTAAAGGCAATGATCCCAGATGAGGAGATATTAAAGAAAATTTTTCGGGATAATTACCTGAAGATACACCACCTAGGGGATATAAAGTCATAGCAAGAACATACCATTGCTATTCACCCTGCACCCCGCATTTATTAGTAAGGTATCCTTTGAAACTCTGGGTTATCTACATCCTCCGCTGCAATGACGGCACGTTGTATACCGGGATCACCAACAACCTTGATAAAAGAATAGAGACCCACGCCAGGGGCCAAGGCTCAAGGTATACCAGAGCAAGACTCCCGCTCGAGTTGGTTTACCAAGAACGGGCAAGTAACCGCAGTGAAGCCACTCGTCGGGAGATCGCACTTAAAAGGATGACGCGCAGTCAAAAAATAAAACTGCTTACAATCACACAAACAGGCAGGACTCATGCCCAAAATAATCCCATGTACTGACAGTCTTGGAGCAATTGACTACAGTTTTCTATGATATTGCCGATATAGCATAATCAATATAAGACTCTTTGGGAATTGTTAAATGAGTGAAAAGCCCACTTATGAGGAACTGCGCCAAAGGGTCAC